>JAGXFS010000081.1 GCA_024637275.1 Acidimicrobiia bacterium | reverse complement strand
GCCCCGAACCGCCCATGCGATCAGAAAAGCGACTCCAACCCAAAAGAGCAGCATCCAAATAACTCCGTACCCTCCGTAACCCCACATCATGGTGGTTCCTTTCTTTTGCTTGGTCACAGTTGACCACTCCAACATCAAGGAGAACCCCACGCCGAGATCAAGGTTCTGTAAAGCTGATTGGAGCAACGAAGGTCACGTATCCGCGCAAGAGATCGTGGTTCAACCCAAACCGTGTTAGAGTTCTCCTTGCTCGACCGATTCGGTCTCGTAGCCGCGGACCTTCCCTTCCAAGTTCCGTGAGTTAGCAGTTCCGGCCTGACGGCCTCTCCGCTCACTGACCTACGGCTAGCCGCGCGCCTGTACTGGATCGCACCTCTGAGCATCGATGACACACACGTGCATCGAAACAGTTCAATGAAATGGATCCCTCAGGGTCCTCGAAAGGAGTGCCATGCAGGCACAAGACGAGTCGCAGAACGCTGCGACAATTGACATAAACCACCTACGAGTAGGTGCCACATACCAGGCGACGACCCGATCGGGTCGGACTGCCACCGGTGAGTATCTCGGTATCGAGGTCGCTCACGACGACTGGATGATCATCCTGCGCAACCGCGCCGGAGCCGAATCGATTCCAGTGAACGTTCTTGCCTCCGTCCTCGGGTCGGCGGCCTAGGGCGGCGGATCAGCCGTAAGCAATTCGATCTCATGCCAGGCCGGCCACAGGTCTCCTACCGAGGTCGATACCACCCGCACGAGGTCGATCCCTACCAATGGTTCGGCCGGGCTGAACACGAGCCGGTCGTTTTCGGACGTGATGCCATCAAAAGTCTCGATCAGCCTGAGGTCGGCACCGGCTCTTCTCACCCATAACTCGTGGACGGTCCGTCCGGCAGGGTCCTGGGCGACGGTCATGACGATCTCGGTCAGATTGGTGGGATTCGCCCATGCCAACTCGACCCATTCGGGAGCGAGAGCCGACGCGTTCCAGTGAGCGGGGGTGCCGGCGTTGACATTGGTGGCGGGGTTCGCCTCAATCTCGCTCGATGCCCTCACGGTCGCGTCCAATGCGACGTTGTAACGAATGAATTCGAACGCCGCATAGGCGCACGGATCTGGCCGATTGATGGGCGCAACGACCCGGGCGATATTGCCTGACCCTTCGTTGGCCCACCACAGATCCGATGAAGAATCTCCGCGCCATGCCCAGACGAGCCATCCATCGAATCCGGCCCGGCACGAGTCATCTTCCAGTCCCATTACGGCTGTGGCGGCGCGGTCGATGCTTGAGTACCAGTTTCGGAATCCTCCGTGTTCGCCGAGTACGAGCGGCATCTCCTCCACGCCCTCAATGCCGAAGTTCTCCCAGATGTCGGCGTCGTCGACCCCGTTGCCCCGGTACTGATGGAGATCGACGAAGTCGACCTCGGAGTTGCGCAGAAAGTAGGCGGTCCGAACGAGTCGGGTCTCGTCGGGGCCATTCACCGGATTCGGTTCGTTGGGGGTGAAGAACCCGACGGTTACCAGCGCGGTTGGATCGATGTCGCGAATAGCGCTGCGGATTGTGTCAGCCCAGTACACCAATCCCTCATCGACCATGAGGTTTTTGGCATTGGTGTTGGACATGTCGTACGTCTCGCCGTTGGCAGTCGTGACCGTCCCGGACGTCAGGCTCAAGGGTGCGTATATCTCATGGAAGTGATGCTCCTGGCGCAGTTCGTACGCCCAGATCACGTCGAGTGGGGCGCCTCGTTCGACGAGCGAGTGCACGACCGATTCCCAGTAATCGACATAGATGGGGACGGCTCGTGGATTGAGGAATTCGTTGTTGGCGCTGTCGAATTGAGCATCAGTCAGAGCGGCTGTCGCGTGGAGCCAGTAGCTGTCATCGGGCAGCGTGTTTGAGGCAACCATCACGAAGAGGCCGTGCGCTTTGGCGCGGTTCAAGAAGTCGACGACGTTGTCCATGTACTCGGGATTGAGTCGGCCATCGGGGCCGGTGATACAGCCGTCTACATAGACGCCACAGGTTTCGAGCATGATCCGGACGACATTGAATCCAAGCGCCTGCATCTCGGCGAGGTCGGCGTCGACCGTTGCGGGTTCGTAGCGGGTTGTGGCCAGGACGCTGTCGAATATCGGGCCGCTGACGCTCGGCACGAAACGGTTGTAGTTCATCCCGCGCGGTACGAACTCGTTCAACGTTGCTGGGTCATAGAACTCGCCCACCCCATCGACGATCCGGACCTGGATCCGGTGTTCGGGCGTCGAAACAGGAACGACGGTGGTCGTCGGGTCGGTCATGGTTGTCGACGATCCAACGGTAATCGTGGACTCAGTTGCGCTAACGGTGGTGGTCGGTTCACTGACGGCGGTTGTGCAGGCGACGACGAGCAGAAGTGCGACTGCGGCTGCTCGTCCAATTATTGGCGTCATAAGGAGTACTACCTCGCTGTGCGTCCGAAATTTATGATTTTCTTAGAAATTTCTCACACACCGTGATTTTGTTTGGTATGTTTCGACAGTCGATTAGGTCCGGGGGGCTCCAATCGTGCCGTGCCAGGCAGTGAAGGGACACGCAGCTACACACGTCCGCATGTGCGGTCTCCTTCCAATGCCATCTGGCTCGGTCTCCCTAGCGGTCGAACGGCCGGCAGCGTCAGATTCGCTCCGTGTCCGCCGATCTTCGTGCGGTCTCTGTGGTGGTCACTCAGCCACTCGAACCCGCTCCAATCCACCCGGTAATACAGGCCATGCCGCCCGCAACCAAGAAAGGCGTATTCGTTAGGACTACAGGCATTCGGGGGGATGGTCGCCTTGGGAGGCGGGAGATCTCCGAGTTAAACGAAGGGGATCTTCATGCTACGTCGAATCATCGACATCAGTGTCAACCTCAGGCGCATCGTGCTTGTGGCGGCAGTCGGAATATTGGTACTGGGAATTGTTCAACTGGACGGATCGAAACGGGATCTACTGCCAGAGTTCAGTCCGATTGAGGTTGAAGTACAGACCGAAGCTCTGGGCCTATCAGCTAGTGAGGTAGAGCGGCTGATAACCACCCCGCTCGAGCAGGACCTTCTCAGTGGCGTGGCGTTTCTCGAGTCGATCGAGTCAGCTTCCCTTCCAGGTCTCTCGTCAGTCATCATGACCTTCCAGCCGGGAACCACCCTGTTGGAAGCCCGTCAGGTAGTCGCCGAACGTCTCGTTCAAGCAGCCGGCCTCCCACAGGTTGCTGGACGACCCCAGATGCTCCAACCGTTCTCATCGACCGGTCGCGTGGCGCTTATCGCTCTTTCATCTGACGAACTCACTCCGATCGAGACATCAGTCCTCGCCCGCTGGGTGGTTGTCCCCCGTCTGCTCGGTGTCGACGGCGTCGCCAGTGCGTCGATCTGGGGATTCCGGGATCGTCAGCTCCAGGTCCTTGTCGACCCGGTTCAGTTGGCCGCCCAGGATGTCTCCCTCTCCCAGGTAATTGCGACAGCTGGCAACGCACTTGAAGTGTCGCCGCTGACATTCCTGGAGGCCTCGAGTCCGGGAACTGGTGGCTTCATCGATACGGTGAACCAACGACTGCATGTCTTCCACGAGCAGGCCATATCCACGCCCGAGGAACTCGGCCAGGTAGCAGTCGAGGATCCGGACGGTGGTGCGGTGTTCGTCGATGGGCGTCCGTTGACCCTCGCCGATGTGTCCACGATTGTTGCAGATCATCAACCGCTCATCGGTGACGCCTATTGCGGTGGTGCGCCCTGTGTGATGCTGGTGATCGAGAAGTTCCCGAGCAGTAACACACCCGAGGTCGTCTCGAACATCGAAGATGCCCTTGAGGCGTTGGCGCCAGGTCTCGCAGGCATCACGATCGACAGCACGATCTACCAGCCAGCGGAGTTCATCGACGCATCGTTCGGCAATCTTTCGATGGCATTAGCGATCGGTATTGCCCTGGCGTTGATCGTTATGGCCGCACTGTTCTTCGACTGGCGGGTTGTTTTGGTCGGCGCAGCAACGATTGCGACAAGTCTCGCTGGCGCCGGTCTCGTCTTGTACTACGCCGGCGCCACCGTCAACACGATGACGTTGGCGGGGATCGCGCTTGCACTGGTTCTCATCGTCGACGATGCCCTGGTCGGGTCGAAGGGTCTATTCGAGCGGACTCCCCAAAGTCAACCCGGGGATAAAGGTCCTCGTTTGACGCGGCAAATCGCCGACGCAGCACTCCGGACCAGGAGCGCCTCGTTCTATGCGGCGATCATCGTTGCTGCGGCAGCACTGACCTTCTACTTCCTTGATGGTGAGGCTGGAGCATTCCTCCCCCATATAGCGACGCCATTCCTCATGGCGTTGGCCGTTTCGCTCCTCATCAGTTTGACGGTCGCTCCAGCCCTTACCGCCATGATCCTTGGGGACACATCGGTTGCTGCCTCGCCGGCGGCAAAGAAGATCCAGGCATGGTTCGATCGTTCCGGGCCTGGCCTCGTGACCAAGTTCGGCCGTTCGGCCCTCGTGTTTGTGGTGGTCCTCGGTGTCGGGTTGGCCTCGCTGCCGTTTATTGACCAATCCTTCCGACCGGACCTCAAGCAACGCGATGTGCTTATCGAGTTGGATGCCCCGGCCGGAACTTCGCTCACCGCCATGGACGCGGTGGCATCCGATGTTGTAGCGGCCGTCGGAGCTCTCGACGTGGTTACCAATATTGGTGCGCACGTCGGGCGAGCTGTATCGAGCGATGAGGTCGTCAACGTCAATGTGGGTGAAGTCTGGGTGAAACTTGACGAGTCTGGCGACTACGAGGCTGCCCTGGCTGCCGTCGAGAACGCGGTTGTCACCCCCGACAACATGACGGCCCGCGTGATGACCTATTCCGATCAGCGAGTATCCGAGATCCTTGGCGGGTCAAGCGATGAACTGATCGTCCGGGTTTACGGAGACAATCCGCAGCAGTTGGAGGCGGTCGCCGGAGACGTGCAGGGGGCGCTCAGTGGTATTCGTGGCCTCGAAGACGTCCGGGTCGACAGCCCGATTCAACAGCCAACCATTGAGGTGGCCGTTGACCTGGAACGTGCTCAGGCGGTTGGGCTGAAACCGGGAGACATTCGCCGGAACGCCACGACGCTCCTGTCAGGTGTCATCGTCGGCAATCTTTTCGAGTCCCAAAAGGTTTTCGACGTCATTGTCTGGGGAACTCCCGAACTTCGAGAGTCCGTCGAGGATGTGATGGCTTTGCCGATCGCGACTCCGACCGGTGAAAGTGTGGCCCTGTCTGATGTGGCCAGCGTCGAGGTCGTGCCAAACGCAGCGGTAATCCGGCACGAATCGGTGTCGACCTTTGTCGATGTCATTGCGGATCCAGGTTCACGGCCGGCGGCGGATGTCCGTGCGGACGTGGCTGTTGCGATAGCGACTGTGAACTTCCCTCTCGAATATCACGCTGAAGTACGCGGGATATACGCACCTGGCGAAACCGGCGGTGCAAGCGCTCTGGCGGTTATTCTGGCCGCTCAGTTCGGAATCTTCGTGTTGATGCAGGCTGCGTTCCGCAGTTGGCGGTTGGCGATCATGCTGTTCTTGACCGTTCCCATGGCCCTTTCGGGTGGCATCATCGCGATGGTGGTGACCGGAACTGACTTCACTCTCGGGTCCGTGGCTGCGCTGGTCGCCTTGCTTGGTCTAGCTACGCGAGCTGCCATATTGCTCGTGCAGACCTACCAGCGACGTGAGCGATCAGGCGAGGCCTTTGGGGTCGAGCTCGTTATGAAAGCGACCTCGGGCCAGCTGGTTTCGATCCTGGCCCCTCTGGCGGCCGTGGCTGCTCTGTTGGTGCCGGTCGGTCTGGCCAGAAATCAGGCGGGGCTCGAGATCGTGGGTGACATGGCCTGGGTTCTCGTTGGCGGTGCCATCACGACGGCGTTGTACACCGTGTTGGTGCTTCCGGCGCTCTATCTCAAGTGGGGCTTTATTGCCGAACCCGACACGGTTGCCGACGATCTGAGTGAACTGCTCGATGTCGAGTTGACGGAGCTAGGCACGGGGGGAGAATAACCATGCGTTTTCGAACCCTCAGCCTCCCGGTTCTCGGGCTCGGAGTGGTGCTCTTAATGAGTGCCTGCTCCGGGTCGACACCGACCGTGGAGTTCATCGATCCGGCGTCCGTCGAAGACGTCGCGGACGGCGTGTTGCCACGAATCACGTTGACCGAAAGGGCCGTCGAACGGTTGGCGATCACCACCGACGTCGTGCAAACGACCGACGATGGCTTTGTCGTACCCAGTGCGGCAGTGTTGATCACAACCGACGGGAGCTACTGGGTGTATACGAACCCGGAGCCTCTCGTCTACCTACGAAGCGAAATCAGACCGGTTACCGAAGCCGATCAACAAGCGTTTTTCTCGGAGGGGCCGCCAGCCGGAACTCCGGTCGTGGTGGCCGGGGTTCCTGAGCTGTACGGGACCGAAACCGGGATCGGGAAGTAGGGGGACGACATGTTGCGATGGTTCATAGGTTCAAGCCTTAAATATCGGTTTATCGTCATGGCGTTTGCCGGAGGACTCATGTTCTTCGGTGTGCTCCAACTTGCCAACACCAACGTCGACGTCTTCCCGGAGTTCGCTCCGCCGCGGGTGGAGATTCAAACCCCAGCGCTTGGTCTGTCGGCGACCGAGGTGGAGTCGCTTGTCACGATTCCGCTTGAGCAGACGATGGCGGGTATCCCCGGCCTCGTCGAGCTCAGGTCTAATTCGGTTGAGCAGCTCTCTTCGATTCTCCTGATCTTCGATCGGGGAACGGACCTGCTCGAGGCGCGCCAGCTGGTTAATGAACGACTTCTCGTCGTAGGTCCGACGCTACCCACCTGGGCTGCGCCACCGGTCATGATCCAGCCGCTTTCGTCCACCAGTCGGGTGATGAAGATCGGCCTAACAAGCAACGACCCGAGCGTCGACATGATTGACATGTCGATGGTTTCCTACTGGACGATCCGCACCCGCCTTCTACAAGTCGAGGGTGTCGCCAACGTTCCGATCTGGGGTGAGCGACTCGAGATGCTCCAGGTCCAGGTCGATCCGGAGCTCCTCCGGGAAAAGAACGTCACGCTCGAAGCGGTATCTAATTCCACGTCGGACGCCTTGGAGTCTGGTCTGTTCCGGTATTCGGCAGGTCACATTATTGGTCGTGGCGGGTGGGTGGAAGACTCGGGCAACCGCCTCAGCATCAACTATACGGCCCCAATCGTCCAGGCCGACGACCTTGCCAGGATGCCAGTCCAAACCACCACCGGCGAAACGTTGTTGTTGGGTGATGTTGCGGAACTGGTCCGGGACCACCAACTCCTGAACGGTGATGCCGTCATCAACGACGGTCCCGGTTTGATGCTTATCGTCGAGAAGCTTCCGTGGGCGAATACCCTCGAAGTTACCGAAGGCGTTGAGGCGGCGATGGCCGAACTGCAGCCCGGCCTGACGGGAATCACGATCGACACTGAGATC
>JAGXFS010000080.1 GCA_024637275.1 Acidimicrobiia bacterium | reverse complement strand
TGTTGAGATAGTCGGGTGGCCGGAGCGTTGGGAGACTGACCGCTATTTGCTGCGGGTGGCGCCGTGCGGTGGCGTCCTCGGGTAGCTCGACAAAGCCGACATCTGAGGCGTGCTGACGCACAACGGAGGGGATATCTCTTCCGAGGGCCGTCGCGAGTCTTGCAGACCCCAGAGCTAAGAGCCTGCGAAAACGACGAGCCGTGCGAGATGGTTTAGGACCTCCGAGCATGATCCATTTGCGGATCCCGGGAACGGAGCCGCTGCCGGGCAACTGGACGATGACGCAGTCCGGTCCCAGGGCCGCCTCAGTCGCTCGAAACGCGCTAGCAACCCACTCGGTATCGGCACTCTCAACGACTAGCGCGTTGAACGGTCCTTCAACCGAAAGGGGCCCGCCAGACGACAGAGTCAAGACGTCAGCCCGGATGTGACCTAGCTCGACCCGAGCCTGGTCCGCATTCCCGAGGCACAGCACCCTGGCATGTTGGGGGAGGAGGAATACCCAGGCGGCGTCAGCTTTTTGGGGCAGGTTGGACGCAGGCGCCATGACGAGACGCCGGGTCCCAGCGAGCAACGTCATTTGACCAGATACTTGATCAGCGGAAGGCGTCCGAGGCCAGGAAAAGTATCTTCGACGTTGAGAATATTCCGACTAGCTGCCACCGCGGACAGAGATAGCACTACGAAGAGAACCACCCGAACGCTGAACGAAAGTGACAGCCCGTATCCTGCATAGACCGCGATGGCACTCACCACCGCAACAATCGCATACACCCGCCAGGTGTCGGAACCGGCGAGGGTGACTTCGGTTTTTCTAGCGAGGCCGTACTGTTTCGCCAGGTTGTGGACAAGGAAGGTCCCTGCCGTACCAACGGCGGCACCGAGGGGGCCATACAGAGGAATAAGTATGATGTTCAGGCCGATGTTGGTGGCGAGAGCGATCCCATTGATACCTACCAGGAAGCCGATCTTTCGGTAGACGTTCAGGGTCATGCCGTTGAATCCAAACATCGCATTGATGTAGTAGCCGCCAGCCAGGACACCGAGCAGAATAGCTGAATCTGCGTAGTCCTCGCCGAGCAGCCTGGTAGTGAACTCCTGGTTGAACAGGAGGCACATCACCAAGACAGGCAACGTCAGGATCATGATCCAGTTGGCCGTTTGCCAATAGCGTCGACTCACGTCCGCATGATTGCCTCGTGCATAAAGTCGCGCCACGAACGGGATGTACAGAATCCCGAATGACGTCAGCACAAGTTGAGTCAATTTGGCTGTCGGCTGAACAGCTCGCAGGGCGGCAACGTCGGATACTGATCCAAACCATTCGAGCAGCGCAGCGTCGCTGGCGTTGATGGCCATAAAAACCAGGTCCGTCGACAGCAACGGGAGTGAGAAGGTCGCAAGGTCTCTGATAGGGAATTTCATGCCCTGCCGGGGGTGCTCCTGGCGACGTCCGGCAAGGTAACGGAAGAGTACAGATCCAAAAATGAGTAGGCCGAGAACCCCCGCGAGGGTGTAGCCGACGGCCAGGAACTCGACCGTGGAGCTTGTCTGGATGAGGAGCACAACCGCGATGAGCTTGAGCAGGGGAGCAACCACATGTCGTCGAAGAAATATGGCTCCAGTCTTCCGAAAGGCTGCAAGCACAGTCACCATAAGATTGTCGAGCGCGTCGACCGGTACGAGGACGATCAAAATGGCCAGCATGGCCACTGCGGCGGGGTCCTCGATCAAAGTGCCGGAAATGAATGAGCGGCCCATCCAGAATCCAACGACGACCAGCACCCCGAGGGCAGCAGTGAGTGCACCAACGAAGGTCATCGCTCCCAACATCGACCCTGTGTCTTTGTTCTCGTCAAAAATCGGAACGTAGCGTGAAAGGCCACGGTCCAGGCCGAGTTGCACGGCGGCTTGGAGCACAGCCACCATCGAAAGTGCGTAAGCGAAGGCTCCGTAATCGCTTTTGGCAAGATAGCGAATAATGAGTATTTGCGTCACATAGCCAATGAAGGATGACATGACGCGACCAGCCAACAGCAAGCTGGATCCACGGACTTGGCTATGCGACTCCGAATCGACTGGCTCGCCCACGGGCGCGTCGATCCCCCCAACATCGTTGTTGCTCAAATCACTGCGGCTGAATTCAGCCGTCCATGGCCCTTCTCAAGAACGCGGCCATTTGGCCCCGGGTTACGTACTGTTTCGGGCAAAAAGTTGTGGGTGTACACCCGTGCGTGATCCCGGATTTCTCCAACGCCACGATATCGGCAGCAAACACGCTGTTAGAGATATCGTCGAAGGGGGACGACCCCCCGGTCGTGAGCCTGAAACCCCGCACGAGAAATGCAGCCATTTCTCCTCGCGTGACGAGTCTATCAGGGCAAAACTTGTTTGGCGCACAGCCCGTTGTGATGCCGGCCGCATAGAGCCGGTCGATGTCTGCCTTGAAGAGGTGCCCGCCGGTATCGGAGAACTTAGCCGAAGGCGCGCTTTTGAGATTGAGAGCTCGGTTGAGAAAAGCAGCCATTTGTCCGCGGGTCACCGACTTGTTGGGACAGAATTTGTTTGATCCACATCCTGAGGTGATGCCTTCCTTCACCAGCCAGGTGATGTCGTTTTCGAATAGATGACCTGAGACATCCGAGAATCCGCTTGGAGATGGTGGTCCGGACACCGGCGGTGCTCCCGGGGTTACGAGGACTTCCCAGTGCTGCCCCTTGATCTTGCAGAGGCTCTCGCGATCGAGATCCCACAGTTGTCCGCGCCCGCTGGCCTCGGTATCTTCCAGCTTGAGGACCATGGCGCCGCCGGTGCTGTCGCCGACGATCATGCCGTACTCCTGGAGGCCTTTGGCGATCGTCAGTGCCTGACCTGACAGACCGAGCGCCGCCAGGTTCACTCCCGGCTTGATACGAATCCGGGTGCCCTGGCGGGGGGCGTTCGGGTTGGTGATGTCACCGTCGCTGTTGAGCATTGGAAACACGAAACCCTTGTGGGCGGTGTTCACGCCGATCTTGACGACGTTGTCGAGTTTTCCATCGGCAATGTCGTCGTAGTGCACCATGGACACCGACCCCGGGTAACCCCGGAACGTCCCACGGTTCTTAGGTTGATCTGAGGCCGCTAGACGTCCGTCGAGACCGTTCGAGTTGAGGTAGGCGATGCTGCCTCCGCTAACCGTCCACTTGTTGTTGGCGTACGTTGCCTTCGACAGCTGCGCAACGACGCCTTTGGCCATGTCATACACGACCATCTCGCCGTCGGAAGTATCGGCCGCGATGGCGCCATTCGGTATCCGAAGTGATCCAAATTCGGGGGGAACAGAGTTGTTGGTCGACCGAACGTCATAGACCGAGTCTGACGCGTCCGCGACGAACGAGGGCATACCCCACGAGTTGCCCGGTGTACCTGCCAAGGTGAGGCAGCCGTTCAAGTCGTTGTCGTTCATCAGAAAGTTGATAGTGCCCGCCGAGTTCGGGTCGACGACCGCGTTCGACGCGATTGGCTGGTTCCAGAAGGAATTCGCATGGAAAGCATCCGGGCTGGGTGTGCCCGCCGAGGCAACCGATCCCACCATGATGATCGTGGTTACCCCGATTGCCAGTATTAGCCGCGTAATCCGTCGACGCATCATTGACATCAACTCCTCACAAGATCGCTCCAGCCCGACCTCAAGTACCTTATCGGCGCTCATGTCACTACCCAAAGTGAGTTTTTCGCGATCTTTAAGGCAGGTCGGGCGCCACGATCTGGTAGTCGGAGGCCGGAATCGAACAGAGACTGGTGCGATCAAGGCTCCAGGAACCAGTCGTTCCAGCTCGTTTCATGTCCTCGAGCTTGAGAACGACCCCTCCACCCGTACTGTCACCGATGATGGCCCCGAACTCTTGAAGTCCCCGGGCGATGATGAGCGCCTGGCCGGTGAGGCCGTATTCGGCGAGATCGACATCGGCCCGGATCCGCAGTCGTTGGCCCTGACTGGGAGCGTCGGGATCCAGGGAATCCCCATCACTGTTGATCAAGGGGAACATGGCTTCATCGCGGGACGAGTTGACGCCAATCTTGAGGACATTGTCGACACGACCGGCCAGAACGTCGTCGTAGCTAACAGCCGCCACCGCCCCGTTGTAGCCCCGAAAAGATCCGCCGTTGCGTGGGTCCCCAAGGCCGTCAATCGTTCCGTAGATCCCATTCGAATCGAGGTAGGCGATGCTTCCACCCGTGACCGTCCACGTGTTCGTTTCGGAAGAAAACGCCGCTTTGGATAGCTGGGTTACGTACCCCCGCTCGACGTCGTAGATGACCATCTCGGCATCGGACGTTGCTGCGGGAAGCGCATCTTTCGGGATCCGGAGGGACTGGAACTCGCTCGGCACGCTGTATTTGGTTGACTCAACGGCGAACTCCGGTGAAGACCCATCCGAGAGGTAGACCGGCATACCCCATTCATCTCTTTCGGCGCCAGCCAGGGTGATACACCCTTCCAGCCGGTTGTCGGCGGCCAGAAAGGCCACGATTTGGTCAGAGCGGGGATCGGCCAAAGCGTCAGACGGAATCGGAGTATTCCAGAACGAGTCCGGAGTGAAAGCGTCCGGAACAGGCTGACGCGATGGACCGCGAGTGACCACGATGAGAATCGCGACAGCCGCGAGCGCTACTAGCCCGACAACGACCCTTTTCACCCTGGCTGTTCTCCTTGCCACCGACAGATTCCTGACGCGAAGCTAGTCGCTACGCTTTCGAACGTGCCAGGGACCAGCTCAAACGTCATAGTTACTTCGGCCGGGCGGGCGAACGATCGCTCAGCCCTCGCCACCGTGCGCGCCCTCGGCGTCGCTGGCCGTCGGGTAGTGGTTGTCACCAGCCACCCGGCGTCGCTGGCAGCAGCTTCTCGCTTCGCTGCACAAGTAATCGCGATGAAGTTTCTAAACGAACGTGATTATGGTCAGGAGGTGCGGCGGATCGCCGCGGACCATGATGCCTCAGTCATCTTCGCTACCTCAGATGCTGCCTTGCGGTCGTTGTATCCAGCCACCGATGAACTGATGGATAAGGCGACATTGGGCGATCGGGCCCGCGCGGTTGGGCTGTCGACGCCGGAATCGACCGAACTTACGGCAAGCGACATTGACGAAACCTTTGCGAACGCCGTATTCCCGATGATTGTCAAGCCTCGAACCAAAACGCCGGGGGGAAGGGCTGCCACGCGTGTGGATACCCGGGACGAACTCAGAGAGGCCCTAGTTAATGGTGGACTCGTCCAGCCGTTGATACTCGATACCACCAGGGCACTGAGCGGCATCGTGTGGGACGGAGTCCTGGTCGCCTCGATTCAGCAGCGCTATCTAAGGACCTTCCCTGCCCGGGCGGGAACCGCCTCGGCGGCCATCACCGAACCCGTCAACGGAGCGTGGGCCGAGTCACTCAGGACGCTCCTAGCGCAGACCAACGGCATCTTTCAGGCCCAGTTCGTTGGCCCCGAACTAATCGATCTCAATCTGAGACCGTACGGGTCAATGCCGTTGGCCCTGACAGCCGGTCTCAACCTGCCTGATCTGGTTTGCCGCCTTACCGCCGGTGAGTCGGTCGATACGGTTACGGGGAAAGTGGGAGTTCGGTATCGGTGGATAGACGGCGACATCAGGACACTGATTTCCGACTTGAGGAGCGGGAATCGCTCAATCGTCGACACCATCACTGCCTTGGTGCCGCGGCAGGGAACCGCTCACAGCATCACCACGATGAGCGATCCGCGCCCCGGCCTCGTCCGACTCCGCAGGGGTGGATGAACGTGGAAAGCCAGAATATCGGCGGCTTGGAAGTCCCGACGACCGACGTGCCATCGACGGAACGGTCCCAACGGATGGAGCATGCTAAAGCGCTTGCACTCGGTGTCCTCGGACCTGCCAACCCAACGGCGAGTACGTCCCCGCTGGGCGCGGGTTGGTCGTCAGATCTCGACGTCTACGTATCCGACCTACCGCGGGCCATTGAGCTGGCTTCTGGCGCAGATTGGGCCGACCTGAGCGCAATACTGAAGCATCTCGGGTATCCGAATGAGTGCAGCTACGCGATAACCGACGACTCGGCCATCCTGGCGAAAGTTGACATCAACGTTGGAAAGGCCGCCTCCTCGACCGAGCGGTCCCTCGCTCGCTCCAGCCGATTGAATCCTCCGGACACCCGATCGGTGCTTGAGGTACGACGTCTGGTCGCAGGTGGGCTAGACGTCACAACACTTGATAGTGGCCTGGTAGCCAGACTGGCCGCCGCAGAGGCTGAATTGGGTGGGACCACCTTGGCGGCGTTCCGGACGCTTGGATCGCCCCCCGACCCGCCGAACGGATCCAGCTATCCGCGGCCTCGCCGTCCCCAGGTGCGACTGGCCATCTCCGGGGTTGACGGTTCAGGCAAGTCAACCCTCACAGGATCTCTGGAAGAGAGCTTGGGTCGATTGGGAATTCCCACCACCATGATTTGGACCCGGCCGGGCATGCGATTGGAACTACTCGATCGACTTGCCCGACGAATCCGAAAGTTCCGCAAGGAAGACACGACGGGACTCCGGCGGCTGGCGGAGGGAGCGTCGAGCGAGACTATCTCTTCGCGTAAAGGCTTGATCGGATGGGTGTGGTTGATGTTGGTTTCGCTCGCCTACCTGTCCGATATTCGAGGGCAAACCCGCAAAGCCGAAGGCGTAGTGATCTTTGATAGGCACCTGCTCGACGCCCTCGGAACCATCGACG
>JAGXFS010000079.1 GCA_024637275.1 Acidimicrobiia bacterium | reverse complement strand
GCCCAGCACTGCTGTCACAAGTAATCGAATAAGTGTCCGCATGCCCCCACGCTACCTGATAAACCGCTCAAGGATGAGTGGAAGGTTGCGTCAGGCCGCCCGGCCGTACTGGTGTTCTTCTTCGGTCGCCCGGACTTCCAGGTGACCCGAAGCCGTTCGCAACGCGATCGGGTCGTCGAGGAGTCGGGCTCCAGCCCGAATCAACGGTGTTCCGACCGCCTTGCCCAACCAGTGACGGAAGGCGCGGTTCGGTGGAGACGAGGCGGCCCCGTAGCGTGTCGCTTGCAATGCTTTTGCCGTATACAGATCTAAATATGTCATGTTAAGTCCTTCTCGATTGGGCCCGACCGGAGGTACGAGGCAACAAATTGTGCGGCGTCTGGTAACGCATTTGGCCGCAGTTCATAGTGAGTTCCGTCCTTGCCGGACCCGGTTATCACGGCTTTGACCAGGCCGGCAGCCCGGAGCAGGCGCAAGTGGTGGTGAGTAGTGGACTTTGCAAGGTCCAGATACTCCGCAAGCTCTCCGAGCCCGGCCGGTCCTTCACCCAAACGACGGAGGAGCCGAAGTCGCCGCTCGTCGCCGAGCGATTTGAACATTTCGACCATCCACGACGGCGGGCTATCCGGATCGGCTACCACTGCCTCGTCACTGACGGGGTACACGAAGTAGCGGGCTCCTCCGAAACTGAACATGAGGTTCCACGGGCGAATGACCACGCTCGGGATGAGGACGACATCGGTCGTGTCGCCATCAAGTCGATAAGCGATCCCATTCGTCACGGTCTCGATAAGCGGTTCGGCGTCAAGACGCCGCGCCAGGAACTTGGTGAGATGTTGGTCGTGCTCGAGACTTGAGACGAGCGCTTTGAGTTCAATCTCCAACTCTTCGGGGATGGCCCTGAGGATGGCAACTATGCGGTCTCGATCAGCTGCGGGGTCCGTGATCTCCAGGTGCTTCTGGGCGCAGATCTCATCGTCACACTCTTCGTCATCGTGATGGTTGAGATGGCCCATCAGCTCGTCAGCATCGACCTCTTCCAAGAGGCCCGCCAACTGTTCGATGGTTTGCACATCGTTGGGAACGATGAGTTCGAGGAGGAAACTCCAGCGGCCACCGTTGCCTTCGGCCATCCAGTCCCAATCTGACTCGGGGAGGTTGGCGGTTTCCTTGATCGTGGCGATGGTCGGGGCGTTCTCAAACGAGTCGATCGAATCGCATTCGGCGATCGTCGCCCACATAGCGACCACGAATTCCGCCACGGGCGTGGCAGCCACGGTGATCTTCACCCGCTGGGGAGACAGAAAAGGTTCTCTGATGAGGGTCATTCGATATTCCGGCTTTCGTTTCATAAATTCAATTGCGTTCGATACCTGTCGAATGGTACGACAAACGTGAACACTATGCAAGATCTTTCGAGAAACCTGGTCTACTCAGGCTGAGTGCGGTGCTTATCGGGCTGGGAACGTTGCTTGGACCTGTAGCGCATCAGGTCTCTGACGAGGGCACCGAGTAATGCCGCGACGATGAGCGTCACGACCCGAGGGGCGTTGAACGACCAGTTCAGGAACCGCACTTGCGAGGTCTCGGAGTTCTGAATGGCGAACGCGATGAAGAGACCAATGACCAGCACAATTGGAATCCGAGACAGGATCCAGAGGGGGTCGACTTTTCGCGATGGTGGCGGTGTCTCAACGGTCATGACCACTCCTCGGGTTCGTCACTCTGACTATAGGTCTAACGAAGCGAGGAACTCGGCGACCTGAAGAACATATTGGCGCGGGTTAGCGTTCCAAGAGGCGACATATGTCGACGGTCGTCAGACGTGTCATCAAGCGTTCCGGCGCCGCCGGTGTCGCGGGGCACGCTTCGGTGGCTTACCCGGGACCCTTCGAACTGTCCGCCCGCTGAATCCGGGAGGCTTACCAGGTGTACGACGGTGTTCGGGCGCCTCGACGAGGGCTTCGTCCAGTCGTTCGCGAATCCGATCGCGGCCACCGAGCGGACCGAATGTGCGCTCGGCGACCTCGGGTATGTCGATCTCAGTCACCAGCCGCGACGGGCAATCACACGTCACCATGTCGGGCACGAACGCCGTCTCACGGTGGGTCTCGGTTAGTTGCCGCGAAATCCGATCCCCACCACTCAACCATTGGCCGACCGGCGCACGTTCGTAGAAACGCACATCGACCGTCTCTCCTCTACGGAAAGCGACCGCTTCGAACCAGTCGAGCTTCCAGCCGGAGGCGATCGATTCGCCGAGCAGCACCACGAAGCCGTCCTCCGACTCGCCAACTGCTTCACTCAGGTTGTCGGCGAACGCAGAAAGCAGGTCATCACGGTCCGACGATGATTCGTCGTCCGACTCGTATACCGCCACCGCAACGGAAATGAACCCGTACTGGCGGGGAACGGTCACCTGGAAGTCACGATTGATGGCTCGATGGTCGCCCGTATCGACGTCACTAAACGGACCGGTCCGCCAACGGGTCGGTTCAGCTCCCCCGCCGTGACCCATGACCAACCCCAGGACGAAAGGCTCATCCGAACTCGTGAAACGATCCCAGTCTGACTCTTCGAGGCAGATCAGCTCGTCCACGTGGACTTCATAGTCCCGGGTAGCCGCCCCCGTAGGAAGAGTTCCGGCCAGGTTGGTGGCCCGCACGTGGCCAGTGACCCGGTAATCCCCTTCGGACCCACCGTTGCATCTGATCAACCAATCGGAACGCTCGCCGGGGGCGAGCCCTTCGAGCGTCGCCGCCGAAATGGCGACATGTCCCTCATCAACGAAATCAGCATGAAATCCGATCAACGAAAGGAAGAAATCGCCGATGGCTTCGAACGCTCCGACCACAGCGTCCCAGATTCCCTCTGCGGCCGCCACGATGAGGTCACCGACCGAGGGGGCGTCGTTGAGCAGTTCGATCCGGCTGGGTGGCTCACTCAGCGGACCGATCATGTACGAACGAACGTCGCCTCGTTCATGATCGTTGATCCCGAGTATGGAACGCGCCGCTCCCCTAGTGGGAGCCTGACCAGGAGCGGGTCGTGGCGGGCGAGGAGCGTGATCCAACGATCCGAAACGCCTACCGTCGATAAATGGAACAATGTCGGCGTCGGTCCCTGCGTTCGATTCGTCGGCAGTCGCCACCGTCAAGCGCACATACCACTGGTCGGTGTCTCGCTGATTGGGTGTCGGCGGATACTGACCGGTCGAGATGAACCGATATGGCAGCTGATTGAAGTTTTCGTATGGCGCCCGGTCGCTGAGATAGTTCCCGGTCGTGATCCCGGTGGTCTTGACCTCGTCCCAAAAGGACTGCAAACCGTTGCCTTCCATGATGTGGTCCAGCATGTGGAGCCACTCGCAGGAGGTCCGGTAGGCGAGGTTGTAGGCCAGTCGGAACAAGCCCACTCCTTCGGAACGATCGAACCCGCGTTCTTGCGCTCCGAGCGGCGCCTGCCAGGTGGAGTCAAGATTGATTCCCGGCTTGACCCACAGCACCCCGTTGGCCGGATCCAGGTCAATTCCTGCCACTTCCTCGGGATTGATCGCCTCCGCTTCGTTGCACTCTTTCAGCCATTCGCAGATCGCCGACTTCGAGAACGGTGAGGCGGCATGACACATGACCCGGAGCATGCCGCGGCCAACCGATCCAACATTGTTGAGCACCGTGCAGGCGAACAGGTACTTGCCGTGATGGTGAACTCCGAACCGTTCGGGAGTCTCGTAGGACCCGGTCCACAGTTCCGTGCGACGACGTTGTGCATCGGCGATGTTGAAGAACGTGGTTCGGCGCTTCTCGTCGTTGATCCAGTTCGAGTGCGAATAGAAGTCCTGGAGGGCGTGAAGAGAAACGCCGACCAGGTTGTGGGCCATCGACACCTTCTGGTGGGCGGGCATGTCCTGGTGCTCGACCCACAGCAGCCCGGCCACCGTTCCTGACAGGTATCGCCGCCAGGTGGCCAACACCGACTCGGTGTCAAAGAGGTCATCGAAGTGCACGTTCACCAGGTCGGCCTGGCTCGACATGACGACTCGCAACCGGTCCCAGCCGCCCCCGTTGGTAATGTCCAACCACCAGAGCGGGTTGTAGAGATAGGAGTCGACATAGTCGGCATGAAACGCCAGAGCGTTCTCGGCGGTTTGACTCCATCCCGCCGCCTGGGCTGCCCGGCGTGTCAGCCCTTCGTGATGCCAATTGTCGCCGTCCGGTGCAGGCGCCAACGGGTCTTCGCCGCCGAAGCGAGTCGAGATGATCCCGGTGCCGAGCGCAAGCAGTCCCAGCCGGCCAATCCCGCTCTTGGGTCCACGCATAGATTCCCCCTCAATGCGGCCCCCCAGCCGTGCACCCAGAACTGAATATACGCGAACGCGCGCCGCCGCGCCGAGTGGTTGCGGTATTACGTTGCGTATCCATCGAAACCGAGGTTTGCGAGTTAGCTGTCCTCACCGATCACAAAACGCACCGCTTCCGCGTGCACGAAGCCGTCCTGGAAGTACAACACACTCAGGACCTGGCTGGCGCCGACCTCCATGTGCGTCTCAGGTGTGACATATACCCGGGACTTGCCATTGCCCAGATCCTGCACCTGCTGATTGGTCTCGTACTGTCCGTTCAGAAACGCCATAGCTACAGCCTCGGTGGGAATATCGAACTCAAGCGTGGTAATCGAAGCGAACACCGCCGAGGGTTCAGTGTTCTCAGGAACCACGAATTCGACAAGTTCGCCGCGAGCAAACGGGTTCACTTTGGCACCCTGAGCGTTGACCGTCACTGGAATCGCAATCGCCTTGTTTGTCGTGTCACCCTCCTGGGTGACGGTCCCGACCCAGCTCACCAAGAACAACTCGGCTGGTTCGACCAAAGGCACCGGGCTGCTGTAAGCAATGACGTCGGTAGCATCAGCCCAAGCGCCGTAGCCTTCCACCAGACCGGTGAAAGAACCATCAAATCCGCTCCGACCGCCAATACCCTCTTGCGACGCCGGATCGAGCAAGTCCCACGCCGTGTCTGCATCACCAGCTGCAACGGCGTCAATCCATTCGCTGACCGTTGCGAGAGCGATCGTGTCACCGGGGGTCGGTGCTGGCACGGTCGTATCAACCGGAACTGTCGTGGTGGGCTCTGACGTTGTGGTGTCAGTCACGAGGGTGGTGTCCGTACCCTCAGGTACGGTCGTGGTTTCGCCGACCAGGGTGCTGTCGGTCACGCCAGCTTGTTCCACCGTCGTAGTGGTTTGACCCGCTTCAGTCGGCGAGTCGTCGCGCAACATCAGGACGGCAACCAAGGCGATGAGGACGGCAACTATTGCGCCCAAGAGCCAGTTAGTCACGAGCGGAGCCCGATCCTTGATGGGTTCCTCAAAAGGCGGCTCAGCGGGTGGATCAGTAGGTGGATTGGTCGGCGGGTTGGTGGGTGTGTTGTCCATTACGTCTTTACTCCCTGTTAATGCTTCTCATCAGACGCCGGGCACGACCGATTAGTTCTAAGAAAGTGGGGTTTCTCATGAGACGGTGCCTGGCGGGTGCAATGTCATGCGATCTCGACCCTCCATGGTGGCAGAAGCCACGCACAATGCGTCCCGACCCGGTCTGATTGGAACCGCCGGTCTACATGGGTCGTCCAACCATCAATGAGAACTCTGCTGCGTTCCTTAGTCTTAGTTCTGATCGTTTCCGCGTGTGGTGACGCGGGATCTGTCGCCTCGCCATTCCAGCCAATCCCTGCGACGACCGACCGGGCGCTTGATATCGACAGTGCCGCCCGGATCGAACCAGGGTTCAGTGTCGGCGTTTGGCG
>JAGXFS010000078.1 GCA_024637275.1 Acidimicrobiia bacterium | reverse complement strand
GCCCGAATTCGACTGATATCGGACGGCGACGTATCCGGGGCCATCTCTACGGCCGAGTCCGCATCCGGCATCGACATTCTGCTCGGAATCGGCGGCTCCCCTGAAGCGGTCATCGCCGCGGCAGCCCTAACCGCCATGGGCGGCGAGATTCAATGCAAGCTGTGGCCGCGCGATGAGTCGGAAACACAATATGCGCTCGACAACGGCCACGACTTGGACCGGATCCTCACGATCAGCGATCTCGTGAGCGGCAAGAACATCTTCTTCGCTGCGACCGGGGTGACTGATGGCGAGCTTTTGGACGGGGTGGATTTCTTTGGGCACGGCGCGACCACCCATTCGGTCGTGATGCGTTCCAAGACCGGCTCCATCCGCTTCATGCACGCCCGGCATGACCTCGACCGGCTTGACCAACTCAAAGGCACGCTCGACGAGTAGGTGTCTGTGCGCATATTTCTCACCGAGCCCTACTACACCGGGTCCCATCAGGCGTGGGCCGACGGTTGGCAGGAAATCTCGCAGCACGAGATCCATCTGTTGACGATGGAAGGTCGCTTCTGGAAGTGGCGGATGCACGGCGGGCCGGTCACGCTGGCCCATCAGGCGATTGATCTGGCGGCCAAGGTAGGTCCACCCGAGGCGATCGTGGCATCGTCGATGCTCGACCTCGCGAGCTTCCTCGGACTGGCCGGCCCGCAGCTCGGGAACCCACCGTCGTTGCTGTACATGCATGAGAACCAGCTGACGTACCCACTTTCGCCACGGACCCGCGGCGAGGACCTCGGCTACGGATTCGTCAACTGGCGCTCGATGTTGGCGGCGGACCAGGTCGTGTTCAATTCGTATTATCACCGCGACGTCTTCTTCGAAGCCATCACTCCCTTCCTCAAGAACTTTCCCGACTATCGCCAGACCGATCTCGTTGAACGGGTACGCGGCAAAACGTCCGTGGTCGGGGTGGGACTGCCCATTCGGCCGGCGATTGACTCTGATCATGAGTCACCGTTGGTGTTGTGGAATCAACGCTGGGAATACGACAAGAACCCGGTTGAGATGTTCGAGATTCTCTACAAGCTCGCCGATCGCGGCGTGAACTTCCGGTTGGCAGTGACTGGCGAGAACTTCCGCCAAGTCCCAACCGAGTTCGCGGAAGCCGAAGTACGACTCGGTAGTCACATTGTGCAATTCGGCTTCGCCGAACAGGACCGCTACGACGAACTCGTAGCGAAGGCTGACATCGTTCTCAGCTCGGCTCAACACGAGTTTTTCGGTGTCGGCGTTGCCGAGGCCGTTGCCGCCGGGGCCTTCCCGGTGCTTCCGGATCGATTGTCGTATCCCGAGCTCATCCCGTCGCAAGCTCATCCCGCCACGTTGTATAAGAGCCCGGATCAGGCCATCGAGTTATTGATCAAGGCCCTGACCGACGCCGGTCACCGGAGGGACGTGACCGGGATAACTCGTCCCGCCATGGAACAGTTTTCGTGGGCCCGCATCGGGCCGCGTTACGACAAACTGGTCGCCAGTCTGCGGTAGGGTCTCGCCGATGCAACACGTCATCTGGGACTGGAACGGGACGCTTCTCAACGACATCCATGTCGTCGTCGACGCAGTCAACGAAACAGTTTCGCCCTACGGGGTTCCCACATTGAGCGTCGAAGACCACGCCAGGCTGTTCGCGCGTCCGGTTTCGGTTTTCTACGAACGGATGCTGCAACGACCCATAACCGCCCGGGAGTGGCGAGACCTCGACGATACATTTCACGACGCCTACGCCAGGCGCATGCCAGACGCCGTTCTGTCGGACGGCGCTCACGAGATCCTCGAATCGCTCCACGAAAACGGCACCAGTCAATCTTTGCTGTCGATGGCACCCCATCACCACGTCACCGAACGAGCCAAAGTGTTTGGCGTCGCCAGGTACATGGTTCGGATAGACGGACTACGTGACGGAAGCGGAGCACTCAAAGAGGGTTCGATGCTTTCGCACCTCGCCGGCTTGCTCGCCCACCCATCGGCGCCAGATGACCCGTCGAGCTACGTCGTGATCGGTGACTCGGTCGACGACGCCGTCGCGGCTCGAGCCAACGGCGTACCAGCTGTGATGTTCGCTTCGGGATCTCACGCTCGTGCCGACCTTGTGGCCACCGGCTTCCCTGTCGCAGACTCGTTGGCGGAGGCGATTGAAGTCGCCCGCACGGGCTAGATCGTCACGTCGATTCCTCCGACACGATCTACACTCCCGTCTATGACTCAACGACCCCCCGACATGGGCCAGCTCATGAAGCAGGCTCAAAAGATGCAAGAACAGCTGGCGGCCGCTCAAGCCGACCTGGCTTCACGTGAGTTTCAAGGCTCGGCCGGTGGAGGCGTCGTGACCGCCACGGTCAGGGGATCAGGCGAGGTCCTGGCCGTCAACATCGACCCGTCGGTGATCGACCCGGACGACGCCGAGATGCTCGGCGATCTTGTGGTCGCGGCCGTCAACTCCGCCCTCCACAACGTAAGTGAAGTTGCTGCCGAGCAGATGGGTGGCCTGACCGGTGGGTTGGATCTCGGCGGCCTACTCGGCTGATGTTCGAAGGCCCCATACAACGACTTATCGATGAACTCTCCCGCCTTCCAGGAGTTGGTCGCAAATCGGCGCAGCGACTGGCATTTCACCTCCTCAACGGGGAGGAAGCAGACGCCCGTCGGCTCGCCCAGGCCATCATCGACGTCAAAGAACAGATCGGCTTGTGCGCTCGCTGCTACAACGTCACCGCGTCCGAGGAGTGTCTGATCTGTCGCGACGTCCGACGCCAACCCGACCTCGTATGTGTAGTGGAACGCGCCCAGGACATCCCGGTGCTCGAATCGACCAGAGAGTTTGGGGGCCGATACCACGTCCTCGGCGGCTCACTCTCGCCAATCGACGGCATCGGACCAGGACAGCTCCGGTTTGCGGAGTTGAAGCGCCGGGTCGAATCAGAGGGAATCACCGAGCTGATCTGCGCCACCAACCCCACGGTGGAAGGCGACGCCACCTCGATGTACATCGCCAAAGAGTTCAAGCCGCTCGGAGTCCGGGTGAGTCGCCTGGCGTCCGGGCTGCCCGTTGGAGGCGACCTCGACTACGCCGACACCGTGACGCTCGGTCGGGCGCTGGTCGGCCGGTCCGAGCTGTAGGTAGCCGGCAACTGGCTGTCGTCGAGCACGGCTCAGGGCCCGGGAGTAATGTTCCTCAGCACTGCCGAGGCCCCCTTCAAGTCGAAGCCATGGCGCTCGCTCTGTGAGGAGTGCACATGCAGCAGCGCGAGGAAGCATCCAGGACCCCTTCCATAATCGTTGGTGGAGTCGCCATCTCTGGCGGGGTGGCGTTTATCGCTGGCGAGGCGTTGAGCAGGGCCAGGCCGGGTATCGATTTTGTCGCATGCGCTACCGGTGCCGCCTACCTCGTCAACGTCATCGATCTCCTCAAATACGGATTGCTCGGCATTGCACTACTACTTCTGGCTCGGATGCTCGAGGACCGATTGTCACGGACGGGGCGTGTCGTAGGGCGAGTTGCCGGGGCGGGATTCGTCGTCACCGGAGTGGCCAACGGGATTGAACACTGCGCCCATCTGGATGCCCTGGGACTTGTCTATGTGGCAGGGGTATTGACCGGCCTCCTGGGAGCGGCGGTGTTTGGTCTGGTCACTGTCCGGTCTCGAGCGCTCTCAACGTGGGTGGGATGGGCAATCTCGCTGGGGGTGTTGGGCTTCATGGCTGCTGCCCAACAAGGAGGGGCCATTTTGATCGGAGTGGCATTGATCGCCGTCGGGTTCAACCTGGTGACGCTTCCAGTCGAGCGCCGCAATGCGCTCGCGGCGTAGCCAACCAAAAGGGAACACCTACGATTCGTCGATAACCTCGCCGCCGAGGAGATCCTCGACAAGTGCCACGGGGTCTGATGGCGCGGCTTCGGCCATCCGGTCTTTGTCAATGACCTCGTCGCTCTCGTCCGGCTCCGGGGAAGCCGGGGTGCTCTGGTCTGCGTTGTCGGCTTCGAATCGGGTGGTAACGGTACCCCCGAGTAGCGCCGACGCTGACGCAGAGACCGCGGCGGCAAACTGAGGATCGGAAATCATTTGTTCGAGGTGGAAGCCCAGATGTCCTGGGACGTGTATCACGAGCACGGATCCGTCAACCAGGCCAGGACGCGCCTCGCGAAACAGCGCATGACGGCGATTTCCGAGTTCATCCTTGACCTGGGCGGATAACGCAGGCCAGATATTCTTGAATGCCGTGAGATCGATCTCGACCTCCGTCGACGGGCTAGCCGGCGAGCTGCTGGCGACCACCGCGTCCGCCGTGATGTCCGGAATCGGATCCGGCGGTGTTGCGACAAGTTTGAGGGTTGGTGGAGCCGTAGCCTCCGAGGCCGTGGCCACCGGGGCAGGTGCCGATGGTGCCATGGTGGGCTGGACCGCTTGAGCCGCGGAGTCGCCGCCAGACGGACCCATTCGGGCGATTGCCGATACGCGCCGTTCCAGTGTGTCGAGACGAGCCTGCATCGAAGGGAGATCGACCGCCACTTCGGGTCGGGTTAGCTTCAACAAAGTGATCTCCGTCATAAGGCGTTCCTCGCGGCCTTCACGCAACCGCAACAGACCGTCGGACAGGACATCCATGGCCCGAATGACGTCGGCAACGGGGAGGCTGGCAGCAACCGCCCGCCAATCGTCGAGGATATCGGCCGGCTCGTCGGCGACTTCGTCGAGGTTTGGCGCATAGTGCGCCAGAAATACTCCGCGAAAGAACCCGATCGATTCGGATAAGAACCTCCGCAAATCGACTCCGTCGGCAGCCAGCTTGGCGGTGAGTTCCAGGGCCGCCTTGGCGTCGTGCTCGCCGACCGCAGTCGCCAACCTGGCGAACACGTCTCGATCGGCCAAGCCAAGCGCCCGGTTGATAGCCGCCGGGTCGACCGAACCGTTACCCAGCGCCGCGACCTGTTCCAGCAGGCTCAACGAATCGCGAACGGATCCTGCGGCATGGCGAGCGACGAGTTGCAGCGCTCCATCAGCCACTTTGTACGATTCAAGGTCCGCGACGTAGGCGAGATGACCGACGAGCTCCTCAACCGATACGGGGTGGAAGTCGAATCGCTGCGAACGCGATCGAATGGTGTCGAGCAACTTGTACGGCTCGGTGGTCGCCAGCACAAAGTGGACGTGCTCGGGCGGCTCCTCAAGGGTTTTCAGCAGGGCGTTCGAGGCGGCCTTCGACAGCATGTGCGCTTCGTCGAGGATGAATACTCGCTTGGCGCCGCCGACCGAGGCCACCGTCGTCACACTGACCTTGATGTCACGAATGTCATCTACCGAGTTGTGAGACGCTGCGTCGAGTTCGGTGACGTCGAAGGATGAGCCGCTCACGATCGCCAGGCACGAATCACAGGCATTGCACGGTTCGCCACCACCAGGTGGGTTTTGACAGTTCAAGGCCTTGGCGAGGAGTCGGGCCGAGGTGGTCTTTCCCGTGCCACGCGGGCCGGCAAACAGGTAAGCGTGCGCGACCTTACCTTCGGCAATTTCGCGCACAAGGGTGTTCGTTACATGGGACTGACCAACCACCTCGTCAAAGAGCTGGGGCCGGTACTTGCGATAAAGAGCTTGGTATTCCACTGCCGCTGATGGTAGCCCGAAGAGATCCGCACGGGTCCGGCCTCCTAGGACCTGGGGCGGACCCTCGCACTTTCTCAGAACGATGCCAGACTGTTGCCATGAACAATGCACAACCGGCCGTCTGGGCCAAGGGCCTTACGCGTCGCTTTGGCAACAAGGTGGCCGTCAATGGAGTCGATCTCGCTGTCATGCCAGGCGAGTTCTACGGACTGCTTGGCCCGAACGGGGCAGGCAAAACCACCACGATCAAGATGATCGTCGGACTACTCCGTCCCGATGACGGCACCGCCGGCGTCGGCGAGTTCAACACATGGAAGAACCCGACCGACGCCAAACGCCGCATCGGTGTTCTGCCCGAGGAGTTCAACCTGTACGAGCGCCTGACCGGCGCAGAACTGCTCGACTTCACCGCAGCCATCCACGGACTGCCCAAAGCGCAGGCGGCCTCGCGTCGCGAGGAACTGCTGTCGCTGCTCGATCTCGAAGATGCTTCACGGACCGTTATCGGCGACTACTCGCGGGGCATGCGAAAGAAGGTGGCGCTCGCGGCCGCAGTGATCCACGCTCCTCCGGTCCTGTTTCTGGATGAACCTTTTGAAGGGGTCGACGCGATCAGCGCCCGGTTAATCCGACAGTTGCTCCAGCGCTATACGGAGAGCGGAGCCACGATCGTCTTCTCGTCTCATGTCATGGAACTGGTCGAAAGGCTCTGCAGCAGAATTGGGATCATGGTGGCCGGCGAACTCATCATCGAGGCGAGTCCCGACAAGCTGCTGGCACACTATGGCGTGACCAACGTAGAGGACGCCTTCCTGGCGGCAGTCGGTGCCTCCGACACAACTCAAGGTCTTGAATGGCTCGCCAACTCGTCTGGCTGAAGTGGCGCCTGCTGGCGAACGGCCTCCGCACCGACCGACAGCGACGCTGGGGACTGCCAGTCATCGCCATCGGTCTGACGGTCATTGCCGCAGTCGGTGCGCAGTTCTACTACGACACGAGTAGGTCGCTCGGCGCAACTGCGGCCGCCGAATTCGGAATTTGGTTGTCGATCATTGGCTGGGTTGGCTGGGCAACGCTGCCAGTACTCATCTTCCCGATTGACGAAACCCTCGATCCTGCCAAGTTCGCGACGCTTCCCATTACCCGCTGGCGCATGATGATTGGACTGACCGGGGCGGCGATGCTTACGCCGCCTATCGTCGTGCCCGTCCTTGTAATTCTCGTGAACCTCGTCCTGTGGTCCGGGTGGGTTCTCACCCCGGTAACCATCGTCGCCGTCGTTCTCATCATCGGGTCATACGTCATCGGTGGTCAGGCCTTTACGACCGCCTTCTCGATGCTCATCAAAAGCCGACGAGGTCGGGACCTCACGATGCTTTTTGTCGTCGGTCTCGGTCTGGTCCTCTATGGCGGCCAGTCGATCGTGGCAGACGCGATCGGGTCGCTTGGACTGGAGGGGGCACTGCTTGCCCATCCCGCCAGCGGGTGGGCGTGGCTGCTGCCTCCCGGTGCGGCCCAGGCCGCAATTACGACTGCGGCACGGGGAGAAGCGTTGCTCACAACCGCGCTTCTGGCATGGTCACTCGCCAGCCTGGTCGGCCTCACCTACCTCTGGAACCGGATGCTCAACCGGCTGATCACTCAACCCGAAGCAACATCAACGAAGTCGGCTTCTCGTATGAAGCCATTCACCGATTTGGCGGGCTGGGGTCCAACCGCGGTAGTCATTCGAAAGGAACTTCGAATGTACTTGCGTGACCCCCGGATGCGGATGGTGTGGACCGGCGGGGTCATCTTCATCGGCATTCTGGCCGCGACCCTGCTCCTGGGTCAGACCCGGCTTGAGCGCCTGGCGGCTACCCCCTGGCTGGTACTCGCTGCCCCAAGTGCGGTCCTGTTCGTTGGGTTACCCATCGCCTTGAACCAGTTCGGGTGGGAGAGACGGGCAGCCTCCTACCTATTCGCGTTGCCAATAACCCCTCGCCAAATCCTCGTCGGCAAGAACGCCGCGACGACGATTGCCCTGACGATAGAAACGCTGATTCTGACCGCCATCATCGCGGCGATTACCGGTGGGTGGTCACGAGTGATTTACATGCCGGCGATTCTTCTCACCGCCGTCGCCTGCCAGTTGGCCGTCGGGAACCTGGCCTCCGTGCTGACCCCCCTTCGATTACCTGACATGGGGACTGACGTATTCTCCCAGGCGTCCGAACACGGCTGCCTGGCCATCGCCTCCCAGCTCGTCTCGTTCTTCCTGATCGGATTGCTGATGGTTCCTCCGGCGGTCGGCTACACACTCGTCGAAGCGTTTGGAGTAACCCGGTTTTCGCTATGGCAGGTTTCCGGCGTATCGATGATCTACGGAGCGATCGTGTATGTGATCGCTCTGCAACTCGCCTCATTGCTACTCAAACGCCGGATGCCCGAGGTACTCGATTGGGTTCGCATCAACTGACCCGTGATTTCGGTCAATCACCCGGCACGATCCCGGGTTTCGGCCAAGAGCATCTATCCTCGCCTGCCTATGCGCCTAGGTATTGACTTGGACGGAGTAGTCGCCAACTTCAATGGCGGCTGGATCACGTTCTACAACGAGGAGTTCGGGACCAGCCTGGGTTCCGACGTCATCGATAGCTGGGACGGCATTCCGGCGGCTACCCACTTCGCCTCCATGCGCGAGTTCTGGGATTGGGCGCGATATTTGAAAGGCGCCTCACTCTTCCGGCACCTGGAGACCTATGACGGAGCCGTCAACACGCTGTGGAACCTCGCCAAGAGTGGCCACACGATTGTCATATTGACCTCAAAGCCCTACTGGGCGACCCACGACACCTACGAGTGGATCGCCGAACACAAGCTGCCGACCAGAGAAGTACATATCCTCGACGAGAAATGGCAGGTCGATTGTGACGTGTACCTCGATGACGCTCCTCACAACATCTACGACATCCATCTCCACCGCCCGGATCGGGCAACGGTTCGGTTCATTCGACCCTGGAATCATCCGGTCCCCGGTACCCACGACGTGGCGACCTGGGATGAGTTCCAGAGTTTTGTCGACGCCCACCAGGCGTGAGTCCTTTTCGCGGTCTGGAAACCTCCGCCGGGCCTGGCTAACCTCAGGTTCGCATCGAGGCACGAACTGTCTCGGTGTTGTCATGTAACCCAACCAAGGGAAATCCAAATGAAAGCTCGTACCTGGGCATCCATGAGCGTCGTGCTGGCGCTTGTGCTCGCAGCCTGCGGAGGAGACGCTTCGACCGACTCCACCGTTGCCGCTGAGACTACAACTACCGCAGCAGAAGTCACCACCACGGTGGCCGAGACAACTACCACAACCGAAGCCATGGCCACAGTCGGTACTCCCGAGAATCCGATCAAGGTTCTCTTTGTGCCGTCCGCTGAGGCAGCGATCATCGTCACCGGTGGCGAGTTGATGGCCGAAGCACTCAATGAGGCAACCGGCCTGACCTACGAGGTCATCGTTCCTACCGACTACTCGGCGACGATCGAAGAAATGTGCGCTTCTCCGGAGAACACCATGGGCTTCATCCCGGGTGCGGCCTACGTGGAAGCCTCGGCGCTTTGCGGTGTCGACGTCTCCTTCAAGGCAGTTCGGTTTGGATGGGGTGTCTACTGGGCACAGATTCTTGTGCCTCGTGACAGCGATTTCACCACCATCGAGGATCTCGAAGGCAAGAGCTGGGCGTTCCCAGATGGCGGATCAACATCCGGTTTCCGGGTGCCGAGCCTCATGTTCTCAGAAGCTGGCGTAACGCCGGGCGAGCAGGTCGAAACCGGTGGACACACCCAGGCTGCCCTGGCCGTCTACAACGGTGAAGTCGACTTTGCGACTACGTTCTTCAGCCCACCGTTGTTGCCAGACGGCAACTGGGACGAGACGATGGCCCCTGAATTGGCCGATGACATCATCGCAACATGTGGCCCCAACGAAGACGGCGACAAGCTGGTTTGTGGCACCGATGGCGAGTACCGGATTCTCGACGCCCGCGCTTCGGCTCGGACCGACGCTCCGGACATCATGCAGAAGGTCCGCATCCTGGCCATCTCCCCCGGAATCCCCAACGACACCCTGTCGTTCGGCCCCGAGTTCCCGGCCGACGTTCGTGCCCAGATCGAGGCGGCCCTGGTTGCCTTTGCTGGAACTGACGCCTGGAACGAGTCAATCGGAAACCAGGACTTCTACGGGTGGACGGGCATCGAGCCAGCCACTGACGCAGAGTACGACGGTCTCCGTAGGATCGAAGAGCTCCTCGCTGACGAGTAGCGGCTCATAACTACCTAGCTGACTGGGGGCGGGACTTGTCCCGCCCCCAGTCATATATTGCGACTCCACCAAAAGGTAGGGCGATGCTCCAAGTAGAACACCTCACGAAGGTCTACAGCAACGGCACCGTCGCGCTCGAGGACGTCAGCTTCGAAGTGCCAGCCGGGCAATTCCTGGCCGTTATCGGCCTGTCCGGATCGGGCAAATCAACGCTCTTACGCTGCATCAACCGACTCATCGAACCAACCGAAGGCAGGATCATCTGGGACGGCGTAGACGTCACAACAGCCGGGCCGGACGAGCTGCGCAGAATTCGACGCAATATCGGCATGGTGTTCCAGCACTTCAACCTCGTCGAACGCTCCAAGGTCATCACCAACGTCTTGGCCGGTTCCCTCGGCTACGTCAATCCCGTGTTAAGCGTGATCAACCGATTTCCCCAGCAATACCGCGATCAAGCGATCGCCCAGCTGAACCGGGTTGGACTGGCTGACAAAGCTTACATTCGAGCTGATAATCTCAGCGGCGGCCAACAACAACGTGTCGGGGTCGCCCGCGCAATGATGCAGGAGCCGGGCATGCTTCTCGCCGACGAACCGGTCGCCTCGCTCGACCCGGTCCTTGCCCATTCCATCATGCAGTACCTCGAAAAGATCAACCAGGAGGACGATGTGATGGTCCTCTGCAGTCTCCACTTCCTCGACCTGGTGCACCGATACGCCGACCGGGCCATCGCTCTCAATGAGGGCAAACTGGTATTCGAGGGAACGCCCGCAGAAATCGACGACGCCAAGTTCAAAGAGATCTATGGCAAGGAGGCCGAGCGTGTCGGATGAGGCGCCCGATGCCAACCCTCCCACAGCCAAACGAGCCGGTGATGCCTCCGCTCCCAAGCGCCGCTCCCGCAGGCAGTCGATCATCCTCGGTCTGGCAATTATCGCCGGACTCGTCGTCTATGCCTATGGCTTTCAGGTAACCAAGGTCGACCTCGGAGAGATCAGCTCCGAGACCCGACGCGGGCAGTTGATACGCGTTCTTCGTGATATCGCCCGGCCCGAGTTGCTGACCTACGATCGCATCCCTACCAACACCGAGTTCGAGATCTATCTGCCCTGTCCCGCAGGTGGATTCGAGCCAGTTCCGGTCACCGAAGGCAGGCGCCTCCTCGTCGAGCCGGCTTGTGCCGAGCCGGGAGACTCCCTGTTGGTCACCGGCATCGGTTTCGCTCCGAACTCACGCGGGTCGATCAACCAGGTCCCACCGTCGGGCGACCTCGAACTCAAGATCGGCGAGTTCTTCGCTGACGTCGACGGGAATTTCGAAGTAAAGGTCGACTCACGAGAACGCGAAGAAACTGAGGCTCAGTCGATCCGGGTGGTGACCAATGAACGCATCGGAACTATCTTCTCACCGATCGAGGTCGAGTCGTCATCGGGAGAGCTGAGGACCTCGCCCCGAATCAGCAACGCTGTGAAAGTCACCTGGGACAAGATCGTCGAAACGGTCTTTCTTGCCCTGCTCGCAACCACTCTCGGTACCGCCCTGGCGGTACCGCTGAGTTTCTTTGCCGCCCGTAACCTCATGCGAGATATCACCACGACCGTCACCAAGCTGTCGCTACAGCTCCTGGCGATTCCGCTCGGTGTAGTGGTGGGGGTGTTGCTGTCACGGACCGCTCAGCGACTGGCCGATCAGTTGGTCGACAACAAGATTCTGCTGGTGGCTGGACTTTTGGTCGTTCCCGCCATTGCCCTGGCCGCGATCCGCTACGCGTTTCCGCCGGTCGATGACGAACCGCCCACCCCCGCCGAGCGCGGTCAGCGAGGGGCGATGGCACTTGTTGCCGCGGTCGCCGGAATATTGGGGATCCTGCTGGTCTCCGAGTTGCTGATACAGGTCGGCGGATGGCTCGACGATGCTTTAGGCAGTTTTGGATTCCTCGGTAGTTTCCTCGAAAAGAGCGGTGAGATCGCCACCGCTATCACCACGATGCTTTCGGCCTTACTCGGAGCGGCGGTGTTCGCCAGCCTGGCGGGTCGCCTGTCGACATTCGTCCGCAGCCGCGTGTCGGACACCACCATGCAAGCTGCTACGTATCCATTGGCAGCCCTGGCGGGCGCGGTGCTCGGTGCGATTCTGGGTGCAGGAGTCGGATGGCTATATCGAGTCACCGATCCGATGTCCATCTACGGTTGGCCGGCCCTGGCCGGGGCCGCGATCGGCCTGATCCTGGCGTTGCGAAACCGCAGTCGTTCCTCGGTCCAGATCGGACTCGTCACCTACTACCTGGCCCGAACCATCTTCAACACGTTGCGATCTATCGAACCGCTCGTCATGGTCATCGTGTTCGTGGTCTGGGTCGGCATCGGTCCGTTCGCCGGAGCACTGGCGCTGGCAATCCACACGGTGGCAGCCCTGGCCAAGCTGTACTCCGAGCAGGTCGAGAGTATCTCAGAGGGCCCAATCGAAGCCGTCAAGGCGACCGGGGCCACCCGGCTCCAGACCGTCGTGTATGCAGTGGCTCCACAGATCGTGCCCCCGTACATCGCCTTCACGCTCTACCGGTGGGACATCAACGTCCGCATGTCCACGATCATCGGCTTCGCCGGCGGTGGTGGCATT
>JAGXFS010000077.1 GCA_024637275.1 Acidimicrobiia bacterium | reverse complement strand
CTCCGATGGGATTGGAGGCCATGGGCAACACGGTGATCTCGTCCTGATTGGGTCGCAAGATACCGACGACCTCGGCGTTGACAGTGGGGGCGGCGCGAACATTGAGGACGTCGCCAGGAGCGACGCCGACCACGTACCAACCGATGTTCGTGGCCGTGTCCGGGCCTACGGTGGTGGTCGTGGTCGATTCGACCGTCGTCTCGGTTGTCGACGACGTCGTTGAGGTCGTTGGCTCCGTCGTGCTGGTGGGGATTGAAGTCGAAGGCGCGAGCGTTGTGCTCGGGATGGTGGTCGTGGTGAGGGCAACCGCAGGGATGCTGGCCGTCGGCCCGACCGCCACCGTCGTCGGACCGCCGAGTGCTTTAACAGCAAACCAGCCGGCGGCAATGAGGAAGGCAACTGCAGCGGCCACAGCTACGTAGCTGCGGCCGGTTTTGGCTGGCGTTGTCATCGCTCTCCTCGTGTACGTGAAACTGGCCCCGGACGGGCAATGATGCCACGTCCGGAGCCAGGTGGTGGTCAGTGAGACTAGGGAGCCACATCGAATGTCTCGGTGACACCGCACGGTTGGTTCGAATCGCCACCTTCGCTCATGCAGTCCTCGCCAACAAATAGCTCGTAGCCACCCGACGGAAGATCGACCGTGAACGTGAACTCACCCCACGTCGGGATGTATAGGGCGTAGATCGAAGCCATATTGGCGTTGGCTGAGGTCATCGATGGACCGGACCAGGCGATGTCCGTCGGCCGGGCTCCGTCAAGCGTGACGATTGTGGCATACCCCTGGGCTTCAAACCAGCGGGCGTAGCCGGTCACGCTGAACGAATGCGCAACGCCGACCTTGTCAGCTGACTGATCGACCGGATGCTCAAGGATCGTGTTACCTGTCCCGATCACCGGCGCGTAGTCGAGTCCGGTGCCGGTTGGGGCCGAACCGACGTCGATAACGATGCGGGCCGGGTGCGATAACACCGTGACTCCGGCGACGCGAGACGAGCTGTGCAGGAATCGCACCTCGAGGTCGTCGGACCCACCGGTGGTGTTGATCGGCAGGACCGTGAGCGCCAGGGCTTCCGTGAAGTCGGCGTTGGTCGCTTGTGGGGCAACGCCGGTTATCGCGGATGGCAACTCGACAGTGACCCGGGTTCCTCCGCTGGTCACCCGAACGTCGCCGCCGCCGAGCGTGTTGGCGGTTTCGAACACATCAACGCTGTCCTTCCCGAGCACGATGATGTAGCGGTCACAGTTGCCGGCTTTCACCTGGAACAGTCCAACCACCGCAGAAGCATCTCCGCTACTTGGTGTAGAGGCGGTGGCCTCGCCTGAGCTTTGGCCAGCCGTGCACGGTGCGCTGGCGAGGCCAGCGTCCCAGCTTGCCGGGTGGGCCAGGTACCGACTGTTCACGAACCCTTCGGTTCCGTCACTGAGGCGGACCCCGTACCAGACGGCTCCACCGATCGGATTTCCCGCTCGAGGTATCACGGTCACGTTGTCCTGGTTGTAGGCCAGGGTTCCGACGATGGGGGAGCCAGCGGTGGGGGATTGGCGCACATTGAGTACGTCGTTGCTGGCGACATCGACGACGTGCCACCCGACAGCCGTGCTTGCCACCACCGTCGTGGTGGTTGGCGTGGTGGTGGTTGTTGAGGTGTCCGGTGCAGTAGTCGTTGTGGATTGGCCGGGGACGGTCGAGTCCGTGGACGGCACAGTAGTTTCGGCGGATCCGGGTGTCGTGACGGTTGTACTGGCTGGCGGCGAAACGACGTCCCGGGACCGGTTGGCGTTTAAGGCGAATGCGACCGAGCCGAGCACGAGCACGATAACGGCTGCTGCTGCCAGGTACGTCCAGCGGTTCTTGGTGTTTTCTTCCGGGTTCATGAGAGCTCCTAAGGAGTCATCCGGGTTGGCTTGTCTGGCCTGGCGGCTCAAGTCGTCGAATGCCCGGCGTATCCGGTCTTCGCTCATTGCTGATTCTCCTTGAGGTGGCTGGCCAGAGTCTGTCGACCATGATGAAGGTGGGCTTTGGCGGTGTTCGGTGAGCATTCGAGTATGCCGGCGATCTCGTCGATCGATCGGTCCTCGAGATAGTGGAGAGCCACTGCTGCTCGTTGCCTGGCCGGCAAGGCTGCCACTGCCTGCCAGACCGCGGGGTCACCGAGAACAATCTCGACCGGGTCGGTAGGGCGGCTTCCAAGCCGTTGTATGGCTACTCGTTGGCGGCGGGATCCACGCCGGACATTGAGCGCCAGGTTGATCGTGGTGCGACGTAGCCAGGTCCCGGGTCGTTCGTATGAGCAGATCCGTTCCCAATGTTTGTGGGCGCGAATCAGGGCTTCCTGGGCGATGTCTTCGCCAACGCCAGGGTTGCCTCCTACGGCGGTCGCCAGGGCGACCATCGGACCATATTCGGTCCGGTAAAAGGTCTCAAACGAGATGACTTGCGGGCTGTAGGTCACGGGCACCATTTCACTGAACACACACCGGACCAGGCCGGAAGGTTTAATCAGTTTATGTCTTCTGTGGCGTTGTTACTCGAAGTCGCTTGGCAGAACTTCGGTACGGCGGCGGGCCACAAACGCCAGGAGTTCCTCGTCGATCGACGCGTCGAGTGGTGGCTGCTCGTAGGAGTCGAGTAATTGTTGGGCCTTCGATGAGGCCCGCTCAACGGCGGATGGGAAACCGTTGGTCTTCCACTGCTCGTACGAGTGGTAGTCGAACACGTCGGCCCGGTGGAAGGCGGTGCGGAAGCGCTTGAGCGTGTGGGCGGTGCCGAGGTGATGGCCGCCTGGTGGCACCTCGTTGAGGATCGATTCCATCGCCCATTCTTCTTCATCCCAGGACACCCCGCCGAGCAGGCGTTGAAACACGCCGAGCATTTCGTTGTCCCAGGCGAACTTCTCGTATCCAGAGGTCAGTCCGTTTTCGAGCCATCCCGCCCCGTGCAATACGAAGTTGGACCGAACCAGCAGTGATGAGAACATCGACATGACTGATTCGTACCCGGCCTGGGCGTCAACCGTCTTGGTCGAAACGTACGTGCCGGCACCCCGGAACGGAAGGTTGTATCGGCGGGCCATTTGGGCGACGAGCATCTGGGCGAGTACCGACTCGGCGGAACCGAACACGGGGGAGCCTGATTGGAGATCGACAGCTGCCAGGAAGGGGCCGTAGACGCAAGGGGTTCCCGGGTTGAGCATCTGGGCGAAGACGATGGCGGCGATGGCTTCAGCGTTGGCCTGGGCGACCGTTCCCAGCACGGTGGCCGGACCCATGGCGCCGGCGAGAATGAACGGGGTCATGACGAGTGATTGCCCTGATCGACTGTAGGCCTTCATAAGTCCCAGCATGCGGTCGTCGAGGCGCCGTGGTGATGAGACGTTTACGACCCCGAGCAGGACTGTGTTGTTGTCAACGAAGTCACTTCCGAAGACGATTCGAGCCATATCCACGGAGTCCCGAGCACACATCCCGATCGGATACTGACCCATGGTTGGTTTGTCACCGTACTTGAAATGGCTGTAGACGATATCGAGGTGCCGCTCCTGATAGGGAACGTCGTTCGGGGTGACGATTTCGGTGCCCTGATTGTGGATATAGGGTGAGGTTTGGGCCATTTTGATGAAGTTGATCAGGTCGGCGAGCGTGCCTTCCCGGCGGCCACCGCCGGAGATGTCTTCAACATACGGCGGGCCGGCCACCGGAGCGAACACGATGTGGTTCCCTCCCATGACCACGTTGTTGGCCTGGTTGCGGGCTACATGCATCCATTCGCTGGGTGCCTTGGCCAGGTATTCGCCAATGAGCTCGCGGTCGAATCGAGCGATGTGGTCGGCGTCGACGGCGACTCCGTGCTGGCGGAGGATCGCCCGGGCTTCTTCGTCGTAGAAAGCGATTCCGGCTTCTTCGAGGATTCGCATCGAATAGTGGTGAACGAGGTCGAGTTGTTCCTCGGTCCCGAGGTTGTAGGCAGGGATCTGCATGAGCGGTTGGACCGCTTTTGGTAGCGGCTCGGAGGCATGCCCGGCTCGTCCCCGCCGGGTTCGTTTGGGCTGTTCCATGCTCAGTCTTCCGCCTCGTTGCTCAGTCTGCCTCGTCGAGCCGAACCTACCCTAGGGATTGCGTGGGGGGCTCGCGCTCTCAGCTCACGGAGGGTCAGGCTTGTTGGTGTAGGTGTGGCCCAGCCGGCTGGTCCAGGTGATGGTTCCGTCGGGATTCCGCTGGTAGGTCCAGCCAGCCTTGTGACGCAGATAATGGTCGTGCGGGCACAGTGGATCGAGGTTCTCTTTGGCAGTCTTTCCGCCGTCAGACCACGGTTTGGTGTGGTCGACGTCCGAGGACGATGCCGGGTGGCGGCAGTTGTCGAAGACGCAGGTTGGGTTTCTGGTTTCAACGTGACGCCGTAATGCCGCGGTTGGTCGCCGTCTGGTGATCCCCGATCCAATGATTTGATCGGTTTCGTCGGTTACCGCAAAACGCCACTGTTGGCCGAAATTGTCTTCCGCGACTTGGCGAGCGATGTCGGCAATGACCGGTCCATAGCCGGCGAGTTCCCCTGAGTGTTCGGCCAGGCGGGTCAGGGTTGCGAGATCCACCCTGACGTCCACGACGCCCGCTTTGGAGCGCCGCGATTTCCCCCGTTTGAGCTCATGGCCAGCGCCAGGTGTATCGCCGTTGAGGAGGTCGAGAAATACGTCAGCGCGCAGTTGGTCCATGTCGCGCCTTTCGCCAGCGACTCGTAACGACTCGGCGATCCCGTTGATGAGGTCAACTGCCCGGGCAGCCCGATCTGGGGGGAGGTCATACGCTCCGATCGTGGCGGTGCCCTGATCGGTCGCGGTGAGGACGATCTTGCGGCCGTCAACCGCATGCTCGTAGCGGTCTTTGGCCTCATCAGGTGCAGCGTCGATCGATAGCCGGCGTAGTCGGGCCGCAATCCGGCCGGTCGTCAGGTTGGGTGCTTCGATCATGACCTGGTCGACGATGAGCTGTGCGGTTTCAGCCGGAAGGTGGGCTGTTTCGTAGGCGATGGTCTTGGCACGGCGGACATCAATCGAACCGGCCAGGAGCGCATCCCACACGACGGGTAGGCGGTGGCGAAGGGTTTGGGCAAAGTCGAGCTGACCCTCTGCGGCACGCCGGGTCAGATTGAGCGCGCATCGGATCTCAGCCGACGCGGCATCATGAGCGAGCTCGACGTCGCCATCGAACAGTTGTGCACAATGGTCCTCGATGGCGGTCATCGTCTCGGCGAGCTGCGCCTCATAGAACGAGGCCATACGTTGTTGAGCACGCAATACGACCACCCGGTCATGGCCCGATAACTCCGAGACCGACAGCGATGACAAGATCCCGGCGAGAAACATGCCTGGTACGATCTCATCCAACCCATCCGGACTCCAGGCGCTAACCACTGGCACTGTTGTCACTCGCTCTGTTGTCCGTTCTTCCAACATTTCGAACATAGCTCGATTGTCTCAAACGCCTGTGACAAAAATCGTCGAAACTCTCAACCCGGGCTGGTTTATCAGGGGTGTTGTGACCTGGCCCCTACGCCCTGACCTTCGCCATCCTGGGATCGTAAAGCGGCTCCGACATGACCGTTGCTTCGTAGTCCTTGCCAAGGAAGCGAACGGTGAGACCGGTCCCCGGATCGCTTTGGCGGATCGGTAGGTACCCATACGCGATGGTGCTCCCCACCGAGTACCCATAGTTTGCGGACGTCACATTTCCGATTGGTTCACCGTTGTGCAGGATGGCTTCGTAGCCGGTCGGCACGCAGGCGGGATCGTCGATGGTCATGCAGGCGAGTTTCTTGGTCAGTCCATCTTCTTTGGCAGCCATGGTCGCGGCCCGCCCGATGAAATCGTCCTTGGCAAGTCGGGCGGTCCACCCGAGTCCCGCCTCATACACGTCATATTCGGTGTAGATGTCGGCTCCCCACAGGCGATAACCTTTTTCGATCCGCAAGGAGTCCATGCACGCCGATCCGGCCAGGACTAGATCATGTTGCTCGCCGGCCCGGCGGATCTCGTCCCAGACCTGCACGCTCGAATCGGTTGGAACGTGCAGCTCCCAGCCAAGCTCACCCACATAGGAGATGCGCATCGCGTAGGCCTTTGTGTATCCGATGTCTATCCAACGGCCGGTGTAGTACTCGAAGCCTTCGTTGCTGAGGTCTGCTTCGGTGACGGATTGAAGAATTTTTCGAGCGTTGGGTCCGAACAGTCCGATGCCGGCGTAGGACTCCGAGATGTTCGACACGGCCACGTCCGCAGGAGCGTTGCGTTGCACCCAATCGAGGTCCTGGGGGAGGGTTCCCTCGCCCACGAACATCCAATACCGGTTCTGATCCATTCGGGCCACGGCCAGGTCTCGTTTGATTCCTCCTGATCTGGTGAGCCAGCAGGTATAGGTCACCCGTCCAACCGGCCCGTCAATTCGATTTGAACAGAGGTAGTCGACGAATCGGGCCGCGCCTGATCCGGCAACTTCGATAATGGACAAACCGCTTACATCGAACAATCCGGCGGTATCCCTGACGGCCAAGTGTTCCGCTCCGACGATCGGTGACCAGAACTTGCCCGCGTACCCGGTTCGATCAGGTATCTGATCCTGGTACTTCTTGACCAGGTCAGCGTTTGACTCGAACCAGTTGGGAAGTTCGTAGCCGGCGAATGTTGTAAAGGACGCGCCCGCCTCGACGTGGCGGCTGTGCATCGGCGTAAGCCGCACATCCCGAGGATCGCTGTTGGGTTGACGAGGGTGAACGATGTCGTAGATCTCGCGGTAGTTCTTTTTTGTGACCCGTTCAATAAACTTCGGCGTG
>JAGXFS010000076.1 GCA_024637275.1 Acidimicrobiia bacterium | reverse complement strand
TGCTGATGGCGCAGAACGCACGGTCGGGTGGGCGCTTCCCTTTGAAGTTGTCTCGTTGTTGCTCATCGTGGCTGCGGTAGGGGCAATCGCCCTGGCCTTCTTCCGGCCGCTCCGAAAAGTCGAGATCAACGCAACGGAGACCGACTGATGGCCGGTCCGACGCCCTACATGGCATTGGCATTCATTCTGTTCGTCATCGGTGCGACCGGGCTGTTGACCCGGCGCAACGCTCTCATCATGTTCATGTCGGTTGAGCTCATGCTGAATGCGGTCAATCTCACGTTCGTAGCCGCCGGCCGAGCGATCGGTAACTTCACCGGCCAGATCTCAGTGTTCTTCGTGCTGGTGGTGGCTGCCGCTGAAGTCGTCATCGGGCTGGCGATCATCGTGGCAGTGTTCCAGAAGCGGAATTCAGCCTCGGTTGACGAACTTTCAGAGATGAAGGGCTGAGGCTGCCATGGACTTACTGGCTGACTACCTCTGGCTCATTATTGCTTTGCCGCTTGCCGGGGCGGTCGCCCTGCACTTTGGTGGCAAATTCCTCCCGGAACCGCTCCCCGGAATAGCGGCTGCCGGTGCCATCGGGACGGCTTTCCTCATCGCCGCGGCCGCCTTCGTGCCCCTCGCCACCGGGGACGCTGAGCCGCATGTCCTCATGCTCTGGGACTGGATGCCCGGTCTTGGGGCTGCCTTCGAGATCCGATGGGATCAACTGTCGGCGCTGATGACATTGATCATCACCGGGGTCGGAACCCTTATCCACATTTACTCCATTGGGTACATGCACGGTGACCCGCGATTCAGCCGATTCTTCACCTACCTGAACCTCTTCGCAGCGTCGATGCTCACCCTGGTACTCGCCAACAACTACGCCATGATGTTCGTTGGATGGGAACTGGTCGGGCTCTGCTCCTACCTGCTGATCTCGTTCTGGTTCACCCGCCCTTCGGCCGCAGCCGCCGGCAAGAAGGCTTTTGTCGTCAACCGGATCGGCGACTTCGCATTCATTGTTGGCCTCATGTTGATCTTCACCCAGTTCGGATCCCTCACGATGTCGGAGACCGTTCTGGTGCACCCGGGTGAGGTGCTGTCACCCGGTACGGCCACCGCCATCGCCATCCTGTTTCTGATCGGTGCGGCTGGTAAGTCAGCCCAGATCCCCTTGTACGTGTGGTTGCCCGACGCCATGGAAGGCCCCACCCCGGTTTCGGCGCTCATCCACGCCGCGACGATGGTCACCGCCGGCGTCTACCTCATTGCCCGTAACGCGGCCATCTTCGAGCTGTCGCCGGTCGCCCTGCCAATCGTCGCTACGGTCGGTGCTGCCACCGCTCTGGTGGCAGCCCTCATCGCCGTTGGGCAAAACGACATCAAGAAGGTACTGGCGTATTCGACCGTCAGTCAGCTTGGCTACATGTTCCTGGCCATTGGTTCGGCGGGTTACGTCGCCGGTGTCTTTCACCTCATGACCCATGCCTTCTTCAAGGCTCTGCTCTTCCTCGGGGCTGGCTCGGTCATCCACGGTATGCACGAAGAGCAAGACATGCGCAAGATGGGTGGCCTGCGCAAAGCCATGCCCATCACCCATGCGACGATGCTCGTCGCCACGCTGGCCATTGCCGGAATCTTTCCGTTTGCCGGGTTCTTCTCGAAGGATGAGATCCTTGCCGCGGCGTTCGCAAATGGTGGTTACTACTTGGTGTTGTGGGGCGTCGGGCTGTTCACCGCGTTTCTCACTGCCTTCTACATGACCCGCCAATACATCATGGTGTTCTGGGGCAAACCGCGCTGGGTCGAAGGACTTACGCCGCATGAGTCGTCGCTCTGGATGACGGTTCCGCTGATGGTCCTGGCGGTTCTTTCAGCAGGCGCCGGGTTCCTCAACACTCCCCAACTGCACACCCTCGAGGATTACCTTGAACCCGTCTTTGAGGCATTGAACCCGGCTCATCTCGAGTCGGAACTGCCGCGTATCCTCGGAATGGACGGACTCGCGTTCGGGTTGGCGATCGTCTCTCTCGGTGTAGCTGTGATCGGGATCGGATCCGCCCTATTCGTGTACGCCAGGTCGTCGTAAAAGTTCCGTCAGTGGTTCGCCAACGCCACCCGCCGTCCGATGAACGCCAGCGAGAATGCCTTCTGGGTCGACAGGTTCTACGGCAAGACGATCGTCCTACCCGGAAAGAAACTCGCCCAGGGCATGGCCAGTTTTGACTCGTTCTTTGTCGATGGCGCGGTCAACGGCGTTGCTGGGGTGGTCAAGCGAATTGGCGTGTCACTTAAACCGCTCCAATCGGGATATGTGCGTAGCTATGGCGCCACGTTCGTGGCGGGCGTCATCGGCCTCGTTATCTTCTTTCTTACTCGAGGCAGTCTCTGATGGACTTCCCGATGTTGAGTGTCCTGATCCTGGTCCCGGTTCTGGCGGCGGTCATTGTGATGGTGCTGCCCGCCAACCGGACCGAACTTCATCTCCCGGTGGCCCTGGTTCTTTCGTTGTTGCCGGTTGGGCTGGCGGGGGTCTTGTTCGCTCGGTTCGAATCAGCCGCTGGGTTCCAGTTCGTCGAACAGGCGGCCCTCATCGAGCGGTGGGGAATATCCTGGCATCTCGGCATCGATGGCATTGCGTTACCGCTCATTTTGCTTACGACTGTCTTGGTCCCGATTTCGATTGCGGCGTCAACCTCGATAGCCAAGAGCCCTCAGCTGTTCCTTGCGATGGTGTTACTGCTCGAGGCCGGCCTGATCGGGGTCTTCTCCGCCCTCGATCTCATCGTCTTTTTCGTCTTCTTCGAGGCAATCCTCATCCCGATGTATTTCATCATCGGCATCTGGGGTTCAGAGAACCGGATCTATGCAGCCATCAAGTTCTTCTTGTACACGGCATTCGGATCAGCGCTCATGCTGGCCGGCATCATTGCCCTCAGCGTGTTGCAGCAGCAGAAGACCGGGTTCGCGTCGTTCGACTACAACGAACTCCTCACGCTGGAGATTGCCCCGGGAACCCAAGCCTGGCTATTTGCGGTGTTCGGTATCGCCTTCGCCATCAAGGTTCCGATGTTCCCGGTGCACACCTGGCTGCCCGACGCCCACGTCCAGGCCCCGACGGCCGGTTCGGTGCTTCTGGCAGGCGTCATGCTGAAGCTCGGCACGTACGGGTTTCTTCGGTTCAACCTCCCGCTGTTTCCTGATGCGGCCGTCAAATACGCCCCGGTCGTGGCGACGCTGGCAGTTATCGGCATCGTGTACGGGGCTGCGGTCGCCATCGTGCAGACTGATCTCAAGAAGCTGGTGGCGTATTCGTCGGTCAGCCACCTCGGGTTCATCATGTTGGGGATCGTCGCGTTTACGCAATCGGGTCTCGACGGTGGCGTGATCCAGATGGTCAACCACGGCATCACCACCGGTGCCTTGTTCCTCCTGGTCGGAATGCTCTACGAACGACGACACACCAAGTTGATCGCTGACTTTGGTGGGCTACAGAAAACCATGCCGATCTTCGCCGGCGTATTCCTGTTCTCAACGTTCGCGTCAATCGGATTGCCGGGTCTCAACGGGTTTGTTGGGGAGTTCCTGGTGCTAGTCGGCTCATATGCCACCCGGCCGGTCTTTGCAATCATCGCCACTGCCGGGGTCGTTCTGGCGGCGATCTACTTGTTGTGGGCGTATGAACGGGTCTTCACCGGCGAGCCCGACAAACCCGAAAACGTGAACGTGCCAGATCTTAACCTTCGCGAGACGCTGATTTTCGTCCCGCTCATCATTCTGATTCTCACGCTCGGTCTATATCCGAAAGTCTTGCTCAACCGGATCGAACCATCGACGGCTGCCATCATCGATCGGATCGAAGCCACTACCGATTTTGTGGAACCCACCTTCGTCATAGGAGAACCCAGTGAGTGATCTGATCTGGTCAGCCATCGCTCCCGAGATTCTGCTGGTCATCGTGGCCGCGCTGGTATTGGTGGTCGAGGTATGGAAACGCCCCCCGTTGAAATCGATGGCATTGCTGATCGGAGCGGGTCTGGCTGGTACCTGGGCGGCCTGGTTCCTCCAGTTCTCGCGCCTCCAGGACCTGGTTGAACTCGGGTCGCCTGGCGCGCTGGCCTTCAACGGCATGGTGGTCAGCGATGGCACGTCGGTGATCGCCGAGCTGATTCTGCTGGTGATCCTCACCCTCGGAGTGGCGCTGGCCTGGCCGATGCTCGCCGAGATCGGTCAGCGATCAGCCGAGACCCTGGTTCTCATGTTTCTGGCGACGTCAGGGTTCATGTTCCTGGTGGCTTCGGCCAATCTTGTCATGGCGTTCATCGGCCTCGAAGTCGGGTCAATCAGCCTGTACGTGCTCGCCGCCGTGGCTCGCAAGTCTCGCCTCGCCGACGAGGCAGCCATGAAGTATTTCTTGCTCGGATCGTTTGCGTCGGCCGTATTCATTTATGGCGTGGCGCTGCTCTATGCGGGTTCCGGATCGGTCAGCATCGACGCGCTGGCAGTCTTCAACGGGCGAATCATTGTCAGCCCCGGCGTGCTCTACGTTTCGATGGCGATGCTCGTTGTCGGGGTTCTGTTCAAAGTCACCGCAGCTCCGTTTCATGCTTGGGCACCTGATGTGTACCAGGGGTCCGCTGCGGGAGTAGTTGGGTTCATGGCGGCGTCCGCCAAGGTCGGTGGCTTCGTTGCCCTGGTGCGCATCGTGGGCATCACCTTTGTGCGTTTCTCGGTCGACTGGCGGCCGGCGCTGGCCGCCATCGCCGCCCTCTCGATCGTGCTTGGAACCCTTCTGGCGCTGAGTCAGACTGATTTCCGGCGAATGCTCGCCTATTCGGGCGTGGCTCACGCCGGGTTCATTCTGGTGGGCGTGGCTGCTGGGCGGAGCGCCACCGAATCGATCTTGTTCTACCTGGCCGTCTACACGGTTCAACTCGTTGCGGCATTTGGTATCGCGGCCATGGTCTCAGGTCCGACATCATCAGGCTCGCCGTTCAGCTCGTACAAGGGCCTAGCCAGTCGTTCACCGTTGATGGCTGCCGGTCTGGCGGTAACCATGCTCGGCATGTCGGGCATGCCGATTACCTCCGGCTTTATCGGAAAGCTGGGTGTTTTCCGCTCCGCGTGGGCGCAAGGTCTTGAATGGGTTGTGGTGGTAGCCCTGGTGGCGTCCGTGGCGGCTTTCTTCTTTTATCTGCGTGTCATCGTTGACATGTACATGCGCGATGCTGACGAGGACACTGCCGACGTGCCCGATGAACCGCCTGTGGCGGGCCGACTGGCGATCGCCGTCGCGGTGGTCATCACAATTCTGTTCGGCCTTTACCCCGCACCGCTGCTAGACCTCATAAGGAATGTGGTTTCCTAAAGCGCTGATCGTCACCCTCGCCCTGGTCGGCCCGGTCATCCCGATTGCTGGTACTGGCTCCGCGGCGGACTTCGTGCTGATCAGTGAAGCCGACACCGTGCCCGATGACCTGTATGCCGCCGGCAACGTGGTCGATGTTCGCGGGAGCATCCAAGGAGATTTGACCGCCACCGCCTCACAGCGAGTGATCGTTTCTGGGACGGTTGAGGGCGACGTCGTGGCGATTGCCCCGTTTGTGGAGATCACTGGTGATGTCGAAGGATCGGTGCGGGTGATAGCCGACCGGATTCGCATCATCGGAACCGTCGGTGACGATGTCGTCATCGCCGGACGCACCGCCACGATCCAGGGCGTCGTGGGGCGCGACATCATGGTCTTTGTCCATTCAGCGCGGCTTACCGGATCGGTTACTGACAACTTTCAGGCATTTGCCACCGGTGTAATTGAGATCGTCGGCGGGGTTGGACACGATCTCGAGGTTAATGCCAGACGCCTCGATGTGGCCTCCACAGCCGCGGTCGGTGGAGATGTTCGTTATCGGGGGGAGGCCACCATCGACGACAATGCCGATCTGACCAGTTCAGCGATCCGGTTGGGCAAAACTCCGGTTCCACTGCGGGTCAGGGCCTTGATCCTGGTAGGTCAAGTGGTGGCTGGTCTGGTGGTGCTCCTGGCCGGTCTGGCGCTGTTCTGGCTGGCTCCACGCACCACCGAAGCCGCTACCGGGGCCATTCGCAACTGGCTCTGGGCAGCCATCGTCGGATTAGCCACGCTGGTCTTGCCGGCCGTGCTGATCGGCGCCATCATCGCCGGAATGGGGGTCGCCTCACCTGATCTCTACGGCGTGGCGATTCTCGCAACGAGTCCGATGATCCTGTTGTACCTGGGTCTTGTGATGTTCATGGCGGTGCTGGGGTTCGTACCGATGGCAGCCACCCTCGGTCGTATCGCTACCCGGGGCCGGCTCTCGATCGTTGGCTCTTTTGTCCTCGGTGTCGTCCTGCTCGCCGCAATCACCGCAGTACCGGTTGCCGGGATTCCCCTATTCATCGCATTGTGGGTGGTCGGTGTTGGAGGGTGGACGCTTGGCGCCGGCTCTCTGCGTCGTGGGTCGGTTGCTTGACCGACCGATTACGCTTGGGGAACACCCCCGACGGAATCGCTCATGGAACCTGACAATCTCGAGCCGAGCAATCCGGTCAGCCCGACCGCACTTGTGGATACGTTCTCTCGCCCGATGCGCGACCTGCGGATTTCGGTCACCGATCGCTGCAACTTCCGGTGCCGTTACTGCATGCCGAAAGAGATCTTCAATCGGGACTACGAGTTCCTCGCCCGCGATCTGCTGTTGTCTTTCGAAGAGATCGGGCGCATCGTCACGGTCTTCGCCGATCTAGGCGTCAACAAGATTCGGATAACCGGGGGAGAGCCGCTGCTCAGACGAAACCTCGAGGATCTCATCGGGTCCATCAAGGGCATCGAGGGGATTGAGGACGTCACCTTGACGACCAATGCGTCCTTGCTCGAGCGTAAGGCAGGCTCGCTGGTTGCCGCTGGGCTGGATCGAGTAACCGTCAGCCTGGACTCATTGGACAATGACGTGTTCATGGCGATGAACGACGTGGGCTTCTCCGTGGACGACGTTCTGGCAGGAATAGACGCCGCCGCCGCAGCTGGGCTCACGCCTATCAAGATCAATATGGTGGTCCAGAAAGGCGTCAACGACCACACGATCGTCGACATGGCCCGGCATTTCAAGGGTTCCGGTCACATCGTTCGCTACATCGAATACATGGACGTTGGGACCACCAACCAATGGTGCATGGATGACGTCGTGCCAGGCAAAGACATCGTGGCGATGATCTCCGAGGCGTTCCCGCTCGAACCAGTCGACCCCAACTACACGGGCGAAGTGGCGGCGAGGTGGCAATACGCAGACGGAACCGGCGAAATCGGCGTTATAACCTCCGTTACGCAACCGTTCTGCGCCACGTGTACTCGGGCCAGGATCTCCGCCGAAGGCTCGCTGTACACCTGTCTCTTCGCTTCTGGCGGTACCGACCTCCGGTCGATGCTGCGGGCGGGAGCTAGCGATGAAGAGCTTTCCGACACCATCCGATCCGTGTGGACGGCCCGCGACGATCGGTACTCGCAACTCCGGTCGTCTCGAACCGCCGGATTGCGCAAAGTCGAGATGAGCTACATCGGCGGGTAGAGCCCTCTCCTGGTGGCGGTGGCCTTCTCAATGCCCCAGCCCGGCACCATCGTTGGTCGACGCACAGCAAACACCCGAGCGCCGACGTGCGATTCCGACCCCCGGGGAACATAAGTGCCGTTATCTACCTGGCTGGTGTCACCGGTTTGTCCGTCTGGTTCGTCTGTTCTTATGTACGAATAGCCGCACCGGTGGCGAAACTTCAAAAGAGGAGGCCTGGGACATGTCTACGGATCGTTCGGATGAACTTGACCTGATTGGGTGGTGGTTGGGTCTGGCTGCACTGGTACTGCTATTCGTGGGGTTCTTTATTATCGACCATGGCGGTTGGTTGGGGCCTGACAGTCCGGTCAGTGAGCTGGCGGCTGAGATCACTGACAACCGGACGAGAATCGTCGCTGGAAGCACGGTCGGCATCGTCGGAGCGTTTGTCTTGGTCGGGTTTGTTGCCTCGCTGCGGATGCGCCTCGCCCGGGAAGGCTCGAAAGGTGAACTGTTGGCTCTTGTGGCCTATGCGTTTGGGATTGTCATGACCATCGGCGCGTTCGTTCATGGGTCATTTCGCATGGCGACTAGCGCACCGATCGATCCGAACATGCTTGCCGATGCGGTACTTCCGTTGTCGATGCTGAAAGAACACATCACTGACCTGTTCCTAATTGGTGCTCTCGGTCTCGCCGCCACGATGAGCGTCAGCTCGTTCGTCGTGGGATTGCTCCCCAAGTCGTTTGCCTGGGTGGGTATCGTACTGGTCGCGGCCACAGTGGCTCTCATCCCGACTGGTTTTGGGGTCGGCGGTCTCGCCCTGTTCCTTTGGCTGATTGTGGCTTGTCCCGTTCTCATTGTCAGAGGCCAGACCACTAGCACTCACGGGTCACCACCATCCCCCTCGGGCCAGATGGAGGACGAACATGGCTGAGCCGTCCGACGCTCAGCGGACAGACCGCCCATAACCGGCATTGTCGATGTAATCCGAATATTGGAATACCACGGTCCGTGGCGCAGGCCGCGGTCCAACACCCATGGACCGATGTTCGGCGAGCGGCTCGGGCGTGATCACAGCAGATTTCGAGTGACAACGATGAACGACCAGAACCTTGGCCTTAAATGAGCTACATCGGCGGCCGATGGGTAACGGTCAGATTACGATCGGCATATGCAGCAGGGCGAAGCAACTTCTCGGGGTCGTTCGACCAAATTCGAACGCCTGGGATGGTGGCTCGGAATCATCGGTCCTGTTTTGGTTCTGGGCGGGTTCTTCGCCGTCGATGAAGGCGGCACGGAGTTGTCTGGCTCACTCGACGAAATCGTTGCTCATCTCGCAACATTGCACGGACGAACCGTCATCGGAAGCATGATCGGAATCCTCGGCGCGTTCGCCATTGTTGGCTTCGTAGCGTCGCTGCGCCTTCGCCTAATGCGTGCAGGTCCGCAGGGAGAATGGTTGCCCTCGCTTCTGGGGTGATCATGGCGATCGGAGCGATCGTGCAGGGCTCGTTTCGGTTGGCCATCGCGGCCATCGTCAATTCTGACTTACCTCCCGAGGAAAGGCTCCCACTCTGGAGGTTCGACCCCGCAATGGTCGTCCTCCTCTGGGGAAGCGCCGGCCTCGTCGCCACAATGTGCCTCAGCGCGTTCACTGTCAGCCTGCTCCCCAGGGTTTTCGGCGGGGTTGGAGCGGTGCTGATCGCGGCGAGCGGCATCCTTGTGGCTCGCTCGGAGCCGAGGGAGAGCACATAACAGGGGCGATAAAGTCAGCTGAGCAGTTGGACACTATCGCGGGCAGGTAGTGTCGCTTCGTGAACCTGACCGTCCCGGATCCAAAGCCGCTTGCCGACCTCACCAGTGACTTCCGGAACGGTGCCTGGTCTCAGAGCCTTCTCGGTGGACTCGTCGCTGGTGTCGTCGCGACTTCACTGGCGGTGTCACTCGCCGGCCTGGTTTTTAGCGGCCCGCTGGCCCCCGGGTTCGGTGCCGGGGTAGCGGCGTCGCTGCTCGGCGGTGGGGTCATTGCGATCGTCTCGGCGCTGACCAGTTCAGCGAGAGGGATGGTCGCCGGCATCCAGGACGCCTCGGTAGCGATCGTCGCCGTGGCGACGGCAGGAGTCGCAACGGCGCGTGAACCTGTCTCAACCGCAGTGGCGATAGTGGCCATCGCCACAATCGGCACCGGGTTAGGACTGTGGCTAGCCGGCCGATACCGGCTTGGTCGGATTCTCAGGTATGTCCCGTACCCCGTGCTGTTGGGGTTTGTTGGAGCAACCGGTCTCGTCGTCCTTGTCGGCGCCGGCAATATCCTCGTTGGCGACAGCGGATGGTCCGGGGCTCTCGGCGGGTCGAGCCTGCTCGTGTGGGTTCCCGGTGCGCTCCTTGCCCTCGTACTCTTGATCAGCTCTCGGTGGTCGGGGTATCCGCTGGCGTTACCGGTGGCCATCGTGCTGGCAGCCGGCCTGACCCATGTCAGTCGCGTGTTGAGTGGAGCTTCGGTCGAATCCGCCCAGATCGCCGGTCATCTTCTTGGACCATTTCCGGCTGCCGGGTTACTTGACCTGGGGATCATAAGAACCGCACTTGCTGCTGATTGGTCGGCGGTGGGTGGTCAATCAGCCGTACTCCTTACGGCCATCCTGGTTGGGATTTTGAGTTATCTTTTGAACGCTCCGGCCATCGAGGAGTTGACCGGCGCCGAAATCGACGTTGATGCCGACATGCGGCCGGTCGGCGTAGCGAATGTACTGGTCGGTCTGATTGGCAGCTTGCCGGGTTACGTGTACCTGAGTGACACTGTGGCGACGGGGAGGATCGCCGGCCTACGGCGCAGTTCAGGGGTGATCGCCGGCCTGATCAGCTTTGGTGCGGTTGCGGCGGGACCCCGCTTTCTCGGGCTTATTCCCACGCTGGTGGTCGGTGGGGTCCTGGCGTTTATTGGACTGACCTT
>JAGXFS010000075.1 GCA_024637275.1 Acidimicrobiia bacterium | reverse complement strand
GTCGACGGGACCACGATCCGCATGTTGTCTTCGGCGCATGATTGCAGGAAACGCTCGATCCTGGCCGACGAGTGTTCGGGGCCCTGGCCTTCGAATCCGTGCGGGAGCAGCATGACCAACCCGGACGCCTGATTCCACTTGTCCTCACCCGCGATGATGAACTGGTCAATGATTACTTGCGCACCGTTTACGAAGTCCCCGAACTGCGCTTCCCAGGCCGTGAAAGCGGTGGGAGCGCCAATTGAGTAGCCGTATTCGAATCCGAGCGCTCCGAACTCCGACAACAATGAGTCGACCAACCGCAGACGGGCGTGCCCGTCAGCGAGGTCCTGGAGCGCAATCCATTCCCGCCCCGTCTCGTAGTCAACCAAACTCCCATGTCGATGGGAAAAGGTACCCCGTTTTGAGTCCTCCCCAGCAAGTCGGACCCAGATCCCGTCAAGGGCCATCGAACCGAGTGCAAACGCCTCCGCCATCCCCCAGTCGACAACGCCGTCCTCGAACATTTTCCGACGGTTCTCGACAAGCCGGACCAACTTGGGATGCAAGGTGAAACCATCTGGCGGCGTCGAGACGGCCGTGACTATTCGCTCGAGGGTGCCATCGTCGACCGAAGAGTCAACCGGGCTAGGCGGCTGTGCCGGTGGCGCCGCAGCGGCCGGCAATCCCTGCAGATCCCTCGTCGAAGCAAAGGCGGCATCAAGGAGGCCCCGGAACTCTTCGAGAAGCGCTTCACCCTCGTCAACCGAGATCTCTTTCGTGTTGACGAGCTTTTCCATATAGAGCTTGCGAACCGAACGGCGCTGATCGATGATCCGATACATCAACGGCTGGGTGTACGACGGCTCGTCGCCCTCGTTGTGACCACGTCGGCGATAACAAATCATGTCGATGACGACGTCTTTGTGGAACTCCTGACGAAACGCGAAGGCCAGTTGCGCAGCCTTGGCAACAGCCTCAGGATCATCACCATTGACATGGATAATGGGTGCCTGAACGGTCTTGGCAACGTCGGTCGCGTAGAAGCTTGACCGGGCATCGAGGCTCGACGTCGTGAAGCCCACCTGATTGTTGACAACAACATGGACGGTTCCACCGGTTCGATAACCACGGAGCTGGGACATGTTGAAGGTTTCAACCACGACTCCCTGGCCGGCAAATGCGGCGTCACCATGGATCAACACCGGGAGAACCTTGTGATGGCCCGTCGAACCAAACTGTTCCTGCTTGGCCCGAACAAACCCTTCCAAGACGGGGTCGGCCGCCTCAAGGTGGCTGGGGTTGGCGACGACGGCCACCGCCAACTTGCGTCCGTCTTCGGTCTCGTGGATACCCCGCGAGCCAAGGTGATACTTGACGTCCCCCGACCCTTGCGTCTGGGCTTCGTCGACATCATCAAATTCTCGGAAAATTCGGGCGTACTCTTTGCCGATCGTATTAGCGAGCACATTGAGTCGACCGCGATGGGCCATGGCCATCACGGCTTCATCCATGCCCGCGTCTACGGCAGCGTTCAGAACGGTATCAAGCAGCGGAATCAGACTCTCGGCTCCTTCGAGACCGAACCGCTTATGCCCCAGGTATTTGGTGTGGAGGAAACGCTCAAACGCCTCCGCCTGGTTCAGTTTCCGCAACAACCGGATCTTGGTTTCCCGCGCCATCTCGGGTTGGGGGCCCTCGATGCGCTTCTGAATCCATTCCTTCTGGATGGGCTCCTGGATGTGCATGTACTCGATACCGATGGTCCGGCAATACGCATCGCGCAGCGATCCGAGGATATCGCCCAGCTTCATGACCGGCTTGTCGAGAAGCGCTCCGGTCGCGAACTCGCGATCCAGGTCCCAGATGGTAAGTCCATACGTCAACGGATCGAGCTCGGGATGAAGGGCTGGCGGTGACTGGCGGAGCGGGTCAAGGTCTGCGATGAGGTGGCCGCGAACCCGGTAGATGTTGATGAGCTGAAACACCCGGGCTTGTTTCTCAGCCCAGGCGGCACTGCCGACCTGTGGGTTGTCGTCGACAGCCCACCTGGCCGGGGTGTACGGGATGCCCATCGCTTGGAAGATTCCGTCGTAGAAACCATCGGCGCCTAACAACAATTCATGAATCCTGGCGAGGAATCTGCCCGACTGAGCTCCCTGAATAACGCGATGATCGTAGGTCGACGTCATCGTGATGATTCGGCCGATACCCATGCGGGCCAGGAACGAAGGGTTGGCGGCCGAGTACTCGGGTGGGTAGGCGATGCCTCCGACACCAACGATCAACCCGTGGTCATCCATGAGCCTTGGCACAGATTGAACGGTGCCGATCGTGCCGGGATTGGTGAGGCTGACCGTCGTTCCGGCAAAGTCTTCTGGCGTGATCTTGTTCGCCCGAACCCGATGCACCATCTCCTCGTACGCCAGCCAGAACTCCTGGAAGTTCATTTGATCTGCGCCGCGTATGTTCGGGACAAGCAGGCTGCGCGATCCGTCTTTGCGTTCAACATCAATCGCCAGCCCGAGATTCACGTTGTCGTGACGGATCAAATAGGGCTTGCCGTCTATGACCTGATACGCGACGTTCATGTCGGGTTGCTCGGAAATCGCCCGGACGACCGCCCAGCCGATGAGGTGGGTGAACGAAACCTTTCCACCCAGCGTGATGCGCGCCAGCTGATTATTGATGATCCGCCGGTTGACTTCGAGCAGTTTGGCGGGAATCGTCCGCACCGACGTGGCCGTTGGGACCGTCAGCGAGTCGTCCATACGTTCGGCAATCTTGGCGGAGACGCCCCGCATCGGCGCGGCCCCGGGAGGTAGCTCTGGGACGGAACTATCGGAGGTAGCGGGGGCAGCCGGACTCGGCCCCGGCGGCGACGTCACCACCGCCGCAGTCTTGGCCGTTCCCGGTATATGAGCAGTGAGTCCCGGGCTGTAGTCGGCAAAGAACTCCTGCCAGGCCTCCGAGACGCTGGATGGCGCGTCGAGAAACTTACGATACATCTCGTCGACGAGCCATATGTTCGGCCCGAAGCCACCGTCGGTGAGGTCGGTATTCGTCATGTTTCTTACGTCCTAAACGGGTGGTTTCGCCTACCAGACTCCATCGTACTCGCCTTGCCGCCAGACCCAACGGCCGCTGGGCGGGGGTGGCCCGATCGTTCGCGATACACTCGGCGCATGGCACCCAACTGGCGGTCTCAGTTCCCGATAGTTGAAACCACCACGTATCTGGCTAGCCACGATCAAGGAGCGATGAGCTTCGCCTCATCTGACATGCTTGCCCAGTTTGTGGAAGAGTGGGCAACAGTTGGACCAAACGCCTGGGATCGAACCTGGTCACAGTTACCGTTTGAGACCGGTAACACGATCGCCCACCTCATCGGCTCGTCGCCCGATACCACCGCGGCCACGACCAGCCTTTCCGGAGCGTTTGTGGCGATCGAGTCATGTTTCCGATTTCAGGCTGCCCAACGAAGATTCGTCACGACTCAGCTCGAACAAAGCCCTGGCCGACGGTTCTGGCAGCGCCAGGCCGGGCTTGAGGAAACCGTTGTAAGGAGCTGGGACGGACGGACCATCGCCACTGACACGTTGTTGGGTTCGATTGACGAGCGCACGGCCATCGTGATGCTCAGCAACGACCTTGCAACCGGGGAAGCGGGAATTGATCTAAAACGGGTCGTGGCCGCCGCCCACGATGTCGACGGATATGTGGTGCTGGATTGTTCGACAACCGCCGGTGCCATAGCTACCGAGGTCGAGAGCCTGGGGGTGGACTTTGCCGTGGGTAGGACTGACGGCTGGCTGTGCGGCGGGACTCCGGCAGGATGGCTTTTTGTTCATCCCGAATTGATCGATCAGCTTGAGCCCGCCACCGCTGGCTGGGGCGTGGAAGGGGATCCCACCTGGCCAGATCCTGACCCGATCGGCATTGGACGGTTTCTCGACGGACCTCCCGATCCGGCGGCTTTGTATGCCCTAAAAGCCGGATTGGAACCCATCCTCGAGATCGGCATCGATGAGGTCCGGAACGTGTCGCTCAGCGCCACCGGTTGGCTGATCGAACAAGCAACCGACGCCGGGCTGACCGTCACCTCAGACACGTCGGAGGACCGTGGACCGATCGTAACTCTGGAGGTTTCTGACGCATTCCGGGTCCAGGCGGGCTTGCACGCCCTCGACGTCCGGGTAGGCACCTATAGTCCCGACGAGATCTCGCTGGGACCTCATTTCTACAACAACAAGGCGGATTTTGACGCCTTCACCGACACGATCCGTAGCATCAACCATGGCTGAGGTGGACTGGAAGGCGGCCGCAGTCGCCCTCTTCAACGAAGCCTGGACCTATATCGACAGCGATGCTCGAACCGCTGAAGATGACCGGTCCATGCTGGCGGCCACCCTCGGATCCCTGGCGTGCTGGCGGAAGGTCGGGACCGACAAGAATTTCTCGATCTCCGACTGGCAGGTGTCGAGGGTCTATGCGCTTCTCGGTGAAGCGCCGCTCGCGCGTCACTACGGCGAAACGGCTCTCAAGTACGCCATAGACGGTCAACTGGGACCGTTCTATGCCGGCTTTGCGCACGAGGCCCTCGCCCGCGCCGCGGCAGTCGAAGGAAACCACCCGCTGGCGCGAACGCACATTGCGGCGGCCACGGATCTGGCCGGCCAGATCCGCTCCGGAGACGACCGGGCTCTTCTTGATATTGCCCTCGGCGATATCGAGTCGCAGCTCCCCGGTGCACCCAAGCTCTGACCGTTCGGGCGGAATCGGTATCAAGCGTCCTACAATCTGACGAGATCAGGTCCAGGAGAACACATGGTTGAACAAGCGCGCGGTGAACTATTCCTCGGAGGGATAATCGATCCCGCCAATGGTGAAAAGACCAACGAGAACGTGCTGTACGACGCACACGATCTCACCACCCACGGGGTAATCGTCGGCATGACGGGATCGGGCAAAACTGGCCTCGGGGTCGTCGCACTCGAAGAGGCCCTCCTGTCGAATATCCCCTGCCTCATCATCGACCCGAAGGGGGACATGGGAAATCTTCTGCTTAATTTTCCAAGCTTCCAAGCGGCCGACTTCCTTCCGTGGGTCGACGAAGGCGAAGCACGTCGCAAGGACCAGACAGTTGACGAATACGCGGCCGCCACCGCAGAAACCTGGAAGGCCGGGTTGGCCGGCTGGGACATCACCGGCGACCGCCTCCGTAAACTGGGCCTCGGGGCCGAATTCCAGATCTACACCCCCGGTTCCGTCGCCGGCATTCCACTCAATATTGTCGGTTCCCTCGCTGCCCCTGATCTCGATTGGGCAACAGAAGCCGAAACCATCCGCGCCGAGATCGAGGGGTTCGTTTCTTCGCTACTCGTGCTCGCCAACATCACCGCAGACCCGATTTCCTCTCCCGAACACATCCTTCTGTCGACCATCATCGAAAAAGCTTGGTCCGAGGGCCGCGACCTGGACCTTGCGACGCTGATAGGCCAGGTCCAATCACCGCCGATTCGCAAACTTGGCGTTTTCGATCTCGATACCTTTTTTCCACCAAAAGACCGCATGAAGCTGGCCATGAGCCTGAACGGATTGGTGGCTTCGCCGGCTTTCGCCTCGTGGACTGAGGGACCGCCACTCGACATCCAGAGCTTGCTGTTCACCCCCGAAGGCAAAGCCCGGGCCTCGGTTATGTACCTGTCTCATTTGTCCGACCCGGAGCGCCAGTTTGTGGTCACGCTGCTGCTTTCGAAGGTTGTCACCTGGATGCGCAAGCAACAGGGCACCTCTGATCTGCGCGCCCTCATCTACATGGACGAGGTGTTCGGGTTCGCTCCCCCCACCGCCAATCCACCTTCGAAAAAGCCCATCCTCACGCTGCTCAAGCAGGCCAGGGCATTTGGCGTTGGCCTGCTTCTCTCCACGCAGAACCCGGTCGACCTCGACTACAAAGCCATGTCAAACGCCGGGACCTGGATGATTGGACGGCTGCAGACCGAACGAGACAAAACCCGCATCATTGAGGGCCTCAAGTCGGCATCCGGCGCAGTGGACGTCAAGATGCTCGACGCGCTCATTTCGGACCTGGGGAAACGCCAATTCATCCTCCACTCAACGTCCGCCAAGGAACCGCGAGTGTTCACGACTCGTTGGGCAATGTCGTACCTCGCTGGTCCCCTGTCGCGCGAGCAGGTCCAAACCCTGACCGCCGATTCGCCCGAACGAACCGCCCCTCCCGCACCGACCGGTCAGCCGACTGCGACACAGCCAACTACGGCGGCCCAAGCCGGCGCAGAAACTGTTGCCGACGACGAAAGTCCAGTAGCCCCTCAGGTGCCGGACACGACACGGGTGTACTACCTTGATCCGGCTGCCCCTTGGGCGAGCGAACTGGGAGTAGATCCCAACGGCACCCGGCTTGAGGCTGCGCTCGTTGCCCGGGTGGATATGGTCTTCGACGATCAATATGCCGACCTTAACCACACCGAGGAATGGGAGGCGATCTTCTATCCCCTTTCAGACCAGTTCGATCCTGAGACCGCCAAGGTCGTCGACTACGACGAACGCGATCTGACCACCGCGGCACCAGAGGGCTGCAACTATGCGCTTCCGGCCGCCAAGATCGACACCAAAAGCTTCTACACCTCGGCCAGCACCGCGTTGCGAGACTGGCTGTACCGCAACCAACAAGTACAGGTCTTCAAGAACCCAACGCTCAAGATCTACTCACGGGTCGGCGAGTCCGAAGAGGACTTTCGGGCTCGTTCGAAGGCTGCCGCCGAGGAAGCCGCCGACGAGGCGATCGCCAAACTCAAAGACAAATACAAAACGAAGATCCGGACCGTCAGCGACCAACTGGCCAGTGCCGAGCGTCGAGTGCGCGAGTTGGAAGCTGACGTTCAGGGGCGACGCCAAAGCGAACTCATCTCGGGGGCCGGGGACCTCTTGGGTTCGATCCTGGGAGGCCGGTCTAGGTCGCGAGCCGTCGGATCGGCGGCGTCCCGACGCCGGATGACTCGCGCCAGCCAGGAGCGCCTCCAGAGTGCCAGCGAAAAAGTCACGGACAAGACCGACAAGCTCGACGCGTTAGAAGACGACGTGGAAAACGACGTGAACGACATCATGGAGAAGTGGGACAGTGCCGCAGATGACATCGAGACCGTCGACATCGGCCTGGAGAAGACCGACATCAATGTCGGCGAGTTGAGCCTGGTCTGGATCAGGGTCTAACCAGGCACCCCCGAGACCAGGGCCGGAACAACCGCCGCCCCGTCACGGTTGAGCGAAGCGTCGAACGAAAGGGATTGGAATGGACCTCTCAGAGCAGCAACAGGAAATGTGTACAACAAGCAGGTGGGATTTCACGGACCTGTCCGCCCTGTTTATCAACACCTCTCTCAAGAAGTCCTCGGAGATGTCTCACACCCAGGGACTGATGGACATCTCCATCGCCGTCATGGAAGCGAACGGCGTAGCCACCGAAACGATTAGGGCCGCCGATTACGAGATTGCTCCGGGAGTCTGGCCCGACATGACCGAACACGGAGCCACGGTGGATGACTGGCCGGGCATCTATGAGAAGGTCTCCAACGCCGACATTCTCGTTCTCGGCACGGCGATCTGGCTCGGCGAAAAGACGTCGATCTGCACGAAGGTCATTGAACGACTGTATGGCAACTCATCTCAATTGAACGAACACGGGCAGTACTCCTACTACGGAAGGACGGGCGGCTGCCTGGTGACGGGCAACGAAGATGGTGCCAAACACTGCGCGATGAACATCCTCTATTCACTCCAGCATCTTGGTTACGTGATCCCACCCCAGGCCGATGCCGCCTGGTTGGGCGAAGCCGGACCCGGTCCCTCGTACATGGATCCAGGGTCGGGCGGGCCCGAGAATGACTTCACCAACCGCAACACCACGTTCATGACGTGGAATCTGCTCCACAGCGCCCGCATGATCAAAGACATTGGCGGCTGGCCTGTCCACGGGAACCAACGCGCCTCCTGGGACGCCGGTTGCCGCTTCGACTTCCCCAACCCCGAATACCGCTAACAACTAGCGGGTTCCTGCTTTGAAGCTGCTCGATTTCGGACTGGTCGCTTTAAGGGGTTCCGGCACTAGGATTGTCTGATGGAAGAACTGTCGTGGATCTCTCGGCCTTCACTCCGTGACCCGGTCGCCCTTTATGCCTTTTCAGGCTGGAATGATGCTGCAGAAGCGGCCACCGGTGCGCTCTGGAATATCCTGAGTTTGAATGACAGTCTCGACGTTGCCGTCATCGACCATGACGGTTTCAACGATCATCAGGTGAGCCGTCCTCTCATTGGCTACGAAGGCGACGAACGAGTGATCACGTGGCCTGAGACCAGGGCGTACGCCATCGAAACCCAACAAGACCGGGATGTCGTCATCATCCTTGGCGAGGAACCCCGACTGCGATGGAAGGCTTTTGCCCGAATACTTGAGCACGTGGTTTCCGAACTGGGCGTCGTTGAGGCGGTGGCATTGGGAGCCTTCATCGGGCAAGTTCCGCATACCCTCCCGGTTCCCGTCGTCGGTGTCACCGAGAACGTCGAACGACGGTTGGCGTTGGGCCTGCTACCTCCCACTTACGAAGGTCCTACCGGCATGACCGGCATTCTCACGGAACAGCTCCGTGGCGCCGGGGTCAACGTGACCAGTCTGTGGGCGGCGACACCCCACTATCTGTCGGAGAACAGCAATCCGAAGGCCGCGCAAACGCTCCTCGTCAAAGCAGAGGCACTTCTCGGACTCGATCTCGATTCGGCTGGCCTCGATCGTGAGGTCAAACAGTGGGAACGGAGAGTCGATTCAGCTGTCCAGAATTCCGACGAGATGTCCGAGTACCTGGCTGAACTCGAGGACTCGGCCGATCTCTATTCTCCGCCGGCCGACACGGGAGGACAGCTCGTAGACGAAATCGAACGGTTCCTCCGCGACAACTGATGATCGGCACACCTGAGCAGGTGCGGCGTCTGCGCTCCATGAAGTTAAAGGCGGTGTCGCTACTGGCCATCGCTGCAGCGATCTTCATCGCCACCTTCTATCTGTCCGGTGCCACTTGGGTCGGATACGTTCGGGCAGGTAGCGAGGCAGCCATGGTCGGCGGCATCGCAGACTGGTTCGCCGTGACCGCTCTGTTTCGATACCCGCTCGGTATCCCTATCCCACACACGGCTGTCCTGCCCCGCAGCAAGGACGTTGTGGCAGCCAGCCTTGGCCGGTTCATCACCGATACTTTTCTCAACCCTGAGCAGCTCACCAAACGGATCGCTGACCTGAAGCCCGCCAAAAGGCTCGCGGCCTATTTGTCAGAACCCGAACACGCCACTGCGGTGGCCGGAGTGGCGGCCGGCCTGCTCCACTCGCTCGCCGAGGCCGTTGACGACAGTTCGATCCAGGACAATATCCAGCGGCTGATCGTCGACCACGCCATAGACGCCGACCTGGGACCCGCGCTCGTCAGCTTCGTCGAGCATGCGGTCGACAATGGGCACCACGTCCCGGTCATCGACGCGGCGATTGCTGCCCTCCAGGCATCGGTCCGCACTGCCCAACCAACGCTCCGAGATCGGTTACGGGACGAATCTCCGTGGTGGGTACCCGAATCAGTTGACGATGTCGTGTTCGCCCGGTTGCTGCAAGGCCTCGACCGATTCCTCGGGGATGTTGGCGCCCAACCTGACCATCCACTGCGGTTGGAACTGGACACGAACATCGTCAAGCAACTACGGATACTCGAAGCTGATGGATCGCTTTCTGAGACGACTGGCCGCCTGAGGGACGACCTGATGGAACATCCAGCGCTTCAAGCATGGATTGGCTCGCTGTGGGATGGCGCCGTTCAAACGATCGGTCGGGTCGCCGAGGAACCAACCGGCGAGCTCCGCAGTATGGTCAGCGAACCAATCGCCCAAGCGGCGAAACGACTTGGCTCCGACCCGCAGCTCGCCAGCCGACTCGACGATTGGGCGATCCGCCTCGGCGCAGCCGTCGCCGAAAATGTCGGCGCCGAACTCAGCCACATGATCGAATCAACCGTCCTGGCGTGGGATGCCGACGAAACGGCGCGGTGGGTCGAACTCGGCGTCGGCCGCGACTTGCAAATTATCCGCATCAATGGGACCGTGGTTGGCGGGTTGGTCGGCTTGCTCATCCACGCCGGCACCGAATTCCTCGCGTAAAGGCAGACATGATCAAAGCCATGGCCTTCGACGTCAACGAAACCCTTCTCGACCTCGGTGCGATGCGGCCCGCTTTTGCAGAACTCATCGGTTCGGCGGAACCGATGGGCGAATGGTTTGCCCGGATGCTGCACGGTTCGTTGGTCGCCAATCACACCGGCCAGTACCGGCCATTTGCGATGCTCGGCATCGAAGCCCTCCTGGTCGTCGCACAGAAACGCCAGGTCAATCTCTCCGCCGACCAGGCTGCGGACTTCGTGTCCGGGATGCAATCGCTTCCACCCCACCCCGACGTCTTGCCGACGCTTACAACGTTGGCCGAACGGGGATGGCGACTCATCACCTTCACGAACGGCGGCCAGGCGGCCGCCGAAGCACAAATGACGAACAGTGGAATAGCACCACTCCTCGAAGGTGTCCTGTCCGTCGAATCGGTTGGCCGGTTCAAGCCGGCACCCGAGACCTACCTGTGGGCGGCATCAAAACTGAATATCGAGATCGACGAGATGCTCATGGTGGCTGCCCACGATTGGGACGTCATCGGTGCCACGTCGGTTGGGTCACAGGCTGCGTTCATCGCCCGTCCGGGGGCAATCTGGGGAGTGCCGAATCAACCGCCAGAGATCGTTGGCCATGACCTCACCTGCCTGCTGGACATTGCTACGCCTTAGGCGTCTCGACATCCCAGGAGCTCCGGACAATATGGTCGAGGTCCGACTGCATTGCCTCCCAGCCAAGCAGGGCGCGAGCGCGCGACGGGTCGGCTACCAACTCCGGCGGGTCGCCCGCCCGGCGAGCGCCGAGGTCAACCGGGAAATCCCGGCCGGTAACTCGGCGGACGGCCTCGATAACTTGCAGGACCGAATAACCGGCGCCCGATCCAAGGTTCAGTGCCGTCGAAGCACCTCCATTGATCAAGTAATCGACGGCGCGCAGATGGGCGTCTGCCAGATCGGAAACGTGTACGTAGTCCCGAACCGCAGTGCCATCTGGGGTCGGATAGTCGGTTCCGAAGACCGAGATGGTCTTGCCACCGCGGGCTGCTTCAAGAATATTCGGAATGAGATGAGTCTCTGGATCGTGCCGTTCCACCCGGGTGGAGGTTGCGCCGGCAGCATTGAAATAGCGAAGTGCAACATGGCGAACTCCGTGAGCCGCTTCGTAGAACCCGAGGACCTCCTCAAACGCCCATTTGGTCCACCCATACGGTGATGTCGGGTGTTTGGCTTCGTCCTCGCTTATCGGCACGCGGCCAGGTATCCCGTAGACAGCTGCTGAACTTGAAAACACCACGTTGCCGATCCCGTTGCTCACCAGACAGTCGAGCAACGTGGTCGATCGGCCTACGTTCCGGTCGATGTAGGGGCCCGGGTCCTCGACCGACTCTCCGACCGCAATGTATCCGGCGAAGTGGATTACCGCATCCGGACGATAATTGGCGAGCAGCGACTCAACCACTGCACGGTCGCCGAGATCGGCATGGACAAACACAGCTTCGTCGTGAACGTTGTCAGCGAATCCACGCGACAGGTCGTCAACGACAATCACCCGATCGCCGCGAGCTACCAGTTGATCGGTCGTCACCGAGCCGATAAATCCGGCTCCGCCGGTTACGAGAACCGTCTGCAAGGTCTTTCCCCCCTCTAACGAAGGGACAAGCTAGCGCAAGCCAGGG
>JAGXFS010000074.1 GCA_024637275.1 Acidimicrobiia bacterium | reverse complement strand
TCGTAGACCTTGGAGAACCGGTTGGCGACCGAAGACCACGAATGATGGTCGGCAACATACTTGCGACCGGCGCTACTCAACCTCATGCGTAGGTCGTCATCGACCAACAAACCAACAATCAGGTCGGCAACCTCCTCTGCGCTTTCACCGACGAGCACGTCGACACCGTCGGTCAGACTCGTTCCTCGAATTGCGAGCGGACTCGCAACACAGGGGAGACCGTTGGCCAAGGCTTCGAGCAGCTTGTTCTTGATGCCGGTGCCGGCAACCATCGGGCACACGTAAACAGTTCCGACGGCCAGCGCATCTCCCATATCGTCAACAGGTCCAACCACGTCGACCCCGGCAAGGTCTCCAAGCCGTTTGACGGTTTCTCCTGGGTCACGGCCGACCAGTGAAAGACGGGCCGACGGCTGGCGACTCAGGACCCGCGGCATGACTTGTTCAGCGACGAAACGAGCGGTTGCCACGTTCGGTGGATAGTTGAGTGCCCCCGTAAAGAGCAGTCGGTCGGCCTCCCGGGGAATCGAGTCGCGCGGCGCGAAACTCGCCAGGTCGACCCCGTTGGGTATCACTGAGACGTGCAGATTCGGGTTGACCTCGCGGAGTGCGACTGCATCCTCCTCGCTCACGACGACGACCCGGTCGGCGTTGCCGTACTGCCTGCTTATCGCTCGTAGTGAGAGCGCCCGCCGGACCCGCTTGCGCAGCGCTTCGACGGCGCCGCGGGCGTCGACCGCGTCCACATTCAAATGCGGGGCGTCCAAGGCGCCAAGCACCGTCCGGGTCGGAGCGTGTACCGCACCGATGACGCTCGCCATCGGTGCGCCTATCGCATGGACCACATCTGGACGCGCCGAGTCGATGGTATTGCGCAGCACGTTTGGAAGATCTCGACGAGAAGCCTCGACCACCGGAAGATCGTCGATGACGGAGAATGCCGGGCCTCCATCGTCGACCGTAAGGAAGGTGACGTCGTGGATCTGATGCAGCTCTTTGAGCAGGTGGTACACATGCAGTACGTATCCGTCGCGCAATGGCAGGCGTGGAGGCCGCATTCCCACCACGAGGATGCGGCGTCGGTCGTTGTTAGGCTCGGATGTCACGCTCTCAGACCTTCTGACGGCGGCTAGTTTCACTCAACACACGCCTACCCAAAGGAATGCGACGTGGGGGATATCGAGCAGGGACAGACTACGCCATTGGTCTCCGTTGTCATTCCGATCCTCAATGAGGTTCGAACGATCGACGACACGCTGGCGTCGGTCCTCGGTCAGACATATCGCCACATCGAGGTATTGGCGGTAGATGGCATGTCGGATGATGGGACGATCCCGAGACTGCAAGCCTGGGCCGAACGCGATGATCGGGTGCGGATCCTTCCCAATCCTCGGAAAGCGATTCCGGTGGCACTCAACCTGGCTCTGGAGGCTGCCAAAGGTCTATTCATGGTCCGGGTCGATGCGCACTCGACGATTCCTGACGACTATGTCGAACGTCTGGTCGCCCACCTCAAGACAGGCGAGGTGGCCGGGGTGGGTGCCAAGAAGACCGCGGTCGGTGGCCCACCGAACGGTCTGGCAATTGCCGCCGCGTTGGGGTCACCGTTCGGCGTGGGAGGGTCGGCTTATCACTATGCAACCGAACCTATGGAAACCGATCACATCCCTTTTGGGGCGTACCGGATCGATCTGGCACGCCGGCTCGGTGGATGGGACGAACGTCTCGTAGCAAATGAAGATTTTGAGTTCGATGTTCGGGTCAGGCAAGCCGGAGGCCAACTCTTCCTCGATCCTTCGGTAGAGGTCCTTTGGAAGTGTCGTAGCCGCATTCGGGACCTGGCCGCTCAATATCGTAGGTACGGCCGTGGCAAGGCAGACGTCGCTTTCTTGCATCCGTCGGAAGTTCGCTTGCGCCATCTGGCACCTCCCGTCGCAGTGGCGGCTCTCGCTACTTCAGCGGTCTTGCTGCCTTGGGTACCGGCGCTGCTGCCGATCGCCGGAGGTGGATACGCGGTCGCCGTGCTCGGACTCTCAATTCCCATCGGCCGAAAGCTTGAGAATCGCGACAAGCTGCGCGTCCCGGCCGCCCTCGCGGCGATGCAGTTGTCCTGGGGATGGGGGATGTGGGAAGGCCTTGCCCGTATCGCCCGTCACGGATTTCGCCTGCCGACTCCATCAGACCTCGACGCATCACGCTGGGGCAGTCCCGAATGGCATGTGGAATCTGGCGTCGATTCTGATCGTGATCCCGGGTCGTAGCGGGTTATCGCCCGGCCTAGGCGAGCAGAGCAGTAAACGTTTCCGCCGGACCGGCCACATTGCTCGCCATCCAGGTGCCGTTGGTTCCCAAGGAGGGGTTTCGTCGTGCGGCGCCGGCGACTGCGGTCATCCACCAGCCTGCCGCGAGCAGGAGCTGCAGGTCGGGATGCCAATCCAACGAAAGCGCCGCGAAGTAGGCCGCCACCCCGCTGCCAACTGTTTCGTCGGCCCAGAAACGCTGTTCAATCAGTTTCCCGTAGGAAACTCCGCGCTCGCGGCGTAGTTCTTCGGCCCACAGATGTAGCAGGTCGAGGCCAGGGACACCCTGCTCGCTCCAGGAGTCCCAATCGATCACCCCGGTAAGGCGACCGCCATCGAAGAGCAGGTTTCCGCTCCAGAAATCGCCGTGCACCACAACGCTTGGGATGTCGATTAGAGCCGCTTCTACGACATTGGAGACGCGGCCCAGGTCTACGGTCAGTTCCGCAAGTTCCCCGGCGGCGCGACCGATCACGTCTGCTGGCGCAGTGCCCATCGGGAGCCTCGTCACAAAGTCAGCCGCTTGCCGGGCCTGAGGTACGGAGAGACTGGTCGGGGATTGTCCCGGCTGAAAAGCTTCGATGCTCCAGCAGACGCCGTCTATCTCGCCGGTCGCAACGCCTCGGGGAATCTGCTTGAGGTCGAGACGATCTAAGGCCGCGTAATGCCACGACGGATCGGCGGGGGATCCCATTACCCCAAGGCGGGCGAGCACCGGACTCCCGGCCCACAGGCCGCGTTGGCGGATTCCGCCTCCGCTACCGAGCCGTAGAGCGTCCGTCGGTTCGAACGCAGTGGTGCTCTGGAGCAGCCGGACCGGGGAATCCGACGGTAGTTCGGCCCACAGATACCCACCAAGGAGCGCCTGGCGGAGCGCCCGGTACTTCCGTCGGTGTCCTGGTGCTGCTGCCCAGACGACCCGTTCCCGTGATGGACCTGATCGGGATTGGATTCTCGTGCGTTCGCGCCGGATCAAGGCGCTCATGCCGGAGCGCCACCCTGACGCGGGTGGGCTGACCAGTGGCTGCGTCGGTACAGCGGAAGATCCGAACAGCGTCTTGAGCACCTCTTCGTGAGTCACGAACGACGCTTCTCCAACAACTGAACCCAGACCTGTCGCTGGATATCCAGACAGACTTCGTCCATTGGCCGATCCACCTCGACCAAAACGCCCCTACGTTTGGTCACGAGTTGAGTCCATGCCGCGGTGATCCGATCCAGGTATTCGGGTGAGTGCTCACCCTTGCGTTCGTAGAGGATCTCGCCCGGGGCGTGGAGAAGCATGATCAAGTCAGGCGCAGGAGTGAGCGCCCTGACGGCTAATCGTTTGAGGGCTTTGATGAGTGTCGGTTCGTCGCCGAGGCGACCGGCTTCAAGCGGATGACGGTCGCACACCACGACGGAACCTTTGCGAGCGGCCCACTCGACGGACCAAATCTGTCGAACGGTGCGGACAACCCATTTAGGAAAGCCAGCGAAGCTTCTCCAACTCGGCCGACTCCCGCCTTGTGAAATCGAAGCCTCACTGCCGGTGCCAGAGCGCCGAGGGCCGCCCAGATAGCGGGAGACAACATCGACCGGCATCTCATTCTCCAAGCATGCAACTGCTGTGGATTTGCCCGCCCCGTCGGCTCCTAGCAATGCCACGACGAGGCCTCGCTGCCGTGTGACGAGCCACAGAGCATCGCGAAGAACCGAGCCGCGCGGTTCTTCGCCGTTCAACTTGGCGTCAACCTTTAGCCAACCCGATGAGGTGAGCCCGATAAAGAACCGATGTCCCGCGTGACGCCGGGGGCGGAAGGGGGTAAGTCCTGCCTGTTCAAGCACAGTGGACAGCGACCACACATCTTCCAGGTCGACCCAGATGTCGATTTCGGTGAGGATGGGAGATGAGAACGTCGGCTTCCTCTCTCGGAATCCGCCATCTCGTAGCATCGCCTCAAGTGGGCGGGTTTCGTCCCCGGAGCTGATCGGGTCTCCGGTCTCGATATCAGGCATGGCCGGAACGCTACCATCGCGTTTTCGTGACGAAGACTTCTCTACTCTTGGTTGGAAAAGGGCCGCCTGATTCAGGTGGCATTTCCTCGATGCTGAGCACTTTGGAGCGAGAGTTATCCGGACGCTATGACGTGGAGTTGCTCAATTTGACCCGGCAGGCTGAATACCGGGCCGGGGTACTGAGTTCAAGCAATATCTCCCGGACCCTGGCGGATGTGAAGCGAGTGTTTCAAACCGCGGGCCGTTTCGACGTGGTCCACCTGCACAGCTCGTTCGTTCCGGCGGTCACATTGATCAGGGCTGCTCTGCTGCTGGGGGCTGCCAGGCTACGCGGGTCTGCCACGGTCCTGCACATCCACGGTGGAAACCTTCCCGAGTGGACCGACAAAGCATGGAAACGGCTACTTATCCGGGTCGCTCTATCGACCACCACTGAAGTCGTTTCAGTGTCGGATGGCATCACGGCGGCACTGAATCTGCCCGGGACACATACGATATACAACGGAGTAGATACCAACACCTTCGCACCTGATCTGAACCGGAACCCGGTCGAACCGGTGATTGTGTTTGCGGGTATTCTGACCCGCCGGAAGGGAGTGGTCGACCTGATCGAGGCATCCCATCTACTCCTGTCGAGGGGTGTCGCACACCGACTGGTGATCGTTGGCGGCCGGCCCGACGAAGGCATCGAGGAGGAAGATCTAGTTCGTGGGGCTGCCACTGGACCTGAGACCCTGGTTGGTGCGGTACCCCACGACCAAGTGGCCTCGTACCTACGCGATGCCGACATCTTTTGCCTCCCGTCCTGGTTCGAAGCAATGCCGCTTTCCATACTTGAAGCTCTGTCGAGTGGACTGCCTGTGGTAGCGACGCGAGTGGGCCAGATACCTTCGATAATCGATGATTCTTTGGGGCGCCTGGTTGATCCTCAGGAACCGGCGGCCTTGGCCGACGCTCTTGAACTTCTGCTCACCGATCACGAACTCCGCAAGCTCCTATCGGCGAACGCTCGCTCGAGGGCGCTAAGCGAACATTCCCTCGACCGGACCGTTTCCGAGATCGATTCGGTCATCAGCGCCGCCGCCGGTCATCTTCCGACAAGCT
>JAGXFS010000073.1 GCA_024637275.1 Acidimicrobiia bacterium | reverse complement strand
GGCCTGGACGATGATGTCTGTCATAGCGTCTCCCTGAGGCAGCGTGATTGCGGCCAAGATCGTGAAGTTTACGACGACGTGTCGTTAACCATCAATTGGCTAGAACAAGCCGTTCAGGGTCCACAAAGTGGCTAGGCCAGCGACCATCGTGAGAGCAAGGCTTTTGGTCCGATAGCCAACTACGCCGGCCACGATCGCGGCATAGATTCGATAGTTGTCGAAGGCAATTGCGTAGGCGCCATTGATGAGAAGCACCGCCGGTAGGGCGATCGCCGGAAAGACGGCCGCCGGTACGAAGCGAAGTGCTCGCTGCAACGCCGGTGGGATGCTGCCGGGACCGAGCAGCGCCAGGAATGAGCCCCTCAGGAGAATTGTGCCGACTCCGATGGCGATGACAAGCAACCACGGGTTCATGCTGGGCGATCCACGACTATACCCACGGTGATGCCCACCACTGCCGCGACCAACAGGCCAAGGTTGAATGGCAACGTCGCTGCTGCAATAGCTGTTAAGCCTGAGGCGGCGGCCGCCGCATAAGTAGCCCGGTCAACCATGGCCGGGAACGTCAAGCCAATGAAGATAAGCGGAGCTGCGAACGTGAGTCCCCACGAAGCCGGAACGCTGGCACCGATGACCGCTCCGGCCGCTGTCGCCGTCATCCATGCGATCCAAAGCGTCACGCCGATAGCCACCGAATACCACTGGAGCTGCGGGTGGTCCTCGTCATCATTCGACCGGGTAACCGTCAGCGCGAATAGCTGATCGACCATGAGATATGACAGAAACCAGCGCCAGGCTCTCGACAGATGCCCGAGGGGTTGAACGAGCGTCGCGGAGTACATGATGTGACGGGCGTTGATGACCAGAGTGGTGCCGATGATCGTGGGCCACGCGGCCCCGCCACCAAGCAGGGTCATGGCAGCGATCTGGGCTGCCCCGGCGAAGATCAGACCAGACGAAGCGATAGCCAGCGTCGTCGTCACACCGGCCCCCACCGCGGCTACCCCAACCACGAATCCAAACGGAGTGACGGCGAGAAGCAACGGGAGGGTGTCGATGAGGCCGGACCGAATCTCTTGCTGGCGGGTTAGCGGGGGACTCGAAGGAGTCACGAGCCGATCGGTCGCGGACGAATCTCAGAGGCCACCGGGAACCAGCGCAACGCTTCGGCATCGATTTCGAGACCGGGCTCCGGTTCGCACGGCGGTTCGTCGAGAGCGCGGTCAAGCAGAATTCGGGCTTCTTGGAGGTAGTCATCGAGGGCGCCGCTGTCGGCGGTCCGGCGCCGATCGGGATAGGTCATCGATCCCGACTCGTAGCTGATCTCTGACAGGGTCATGGCTGGATTCTCGGGAGCTTCTCGATGTCGCCACCCACCCGTGTGAGTGTCGAACTGGTAGCAGGGCAGCAGTTTCCAACCCTCGTTGGCGATGAGATGAACCGCATCCACGATGAAATCGAAGGTCTCCTCGGCGAGGAAGTAATTGAAGTTCACGCGCACCCAACCGGGCTTGATCCCCTCGCAACCCCGCAGAATCTCCTGCTCGTATTGATGTGATGTGTCCATGTCGATTCCCAATAGCCGATGCCCGTACGGGCCGGCACATGAACATCCGCCCCGACTCTGAATTCCGAACAGGTCATTGAGGAGCGCAACGACGAAGTTGTGGTGGAGGTACCGGCCCTCATACCGAATAACGAATGAGACGATCGAGAGTCGGTCAGCGTCAGGATTGCCGAGTATTTCGATGTTCGGATTGGCCTGCCAGGAGGCGATGGCCCGCTTGATGAAGGCGTGCTCAAGGGAACGAATACGGTCCGACCCAACGGCCAACTTCAGTTGAAAGACCAGTCCCGCCCGAATCGATTCGATGATGGCGGGCGTGCCACCTTCTTCGCGGTGTTCGATGTCGGTCAAATAGAGATGTTCCTCAGTATTCACATAGGCCACGGTGCCGCCGCCCGGTACCGCCGGGACCTTGTTTTTGAAGAGTTCCTTGCGGGCCACGAGAACCCCTGGAGTACCGGGACCTCCGATGAACTTGTGCGGGCTTATGAAGATCGCGTCCTTTTGGGAGTCGCCGGGCCCGCCCGGGTCCATATCGATGCCGATGTAGGGGGCGGCCGCCGCATAATCCCAGAATGAATACGCACCGTATCGGTGAAGCAAGGAAGCCACGGCGGCGTGGTCGGTGATGATGCCGGTGACGTTGGAGGCTGCGGAGAAACTGCCGATCTTGAGCGGGCGGGCGTCGTATTCTTTGAGCGCCACTTCCAGCGCAGCCAGATCAATGTGACCATCGCGGTCCTCGGGGATCCGGACGACGTCGGCAATGGACTCGCGCCAGGGGATCTCGTTGGAGTGGTGTTCGTACGGACCGCAGAAGACCACCGGACGTTCTTCGGCTGGAATGTGGTCGCTAAGCCCGTACTGCTCGTCGAGTTCGGTGGGAATTCTGAGCCCGAGCACCCGGATCATCAGATCGACCGCGCCTGTGGACCCCGAACCGACGAACAGGACTGCATGCTCATCCGTTGCTCCCACGCCCTCGCGGACCAGACGTCGAGCGTCGTCGCGGAACCGGGTTGTTTGGCGTCCCGTACCAGACGTCTCGGTGTGGGTATTCGCGTACAGCGGAAGGACCTCGTGACGGATGAAGTCCTCGATAAACGTCAGTGAGCGCCCCGATGCGGTGTAGTCGGCGTAGGTGACCAGGTGAGGCCCGAACGGTCCGTCGACGACATCGTTGTCACCGATGACCGAGGACCGGATGGTTTGGATGATGTCCATGGTTGAAGGTTACTTGACTGGTCGCGAGGCTATCGCCTGCACCAGCGCCTGAATGGTGAATATGCCGATGATGATTGGTGCAAAAGTGAAGCCGCGCTGATAGAGCAAGTAGGCGACGGCGGCGCCAACCATTAGTCCAATGATGGCTCCGTGTAGCCGACCCGACCCCGGCAATGCCTTCTCGATCAGCTCGCTCATGATCGTCCCGCCGTCGAGACCCCCGATCGGTAGGAGGTTGAACGCACCAATGACGGTGTTTGCCCAGACGAATACGGCAAGGAAGAAGACGACCGAGTTGCCCGCGTTGAGCGCATCCCCGAGATAGACCCGCCAGGGAGTGTCGAGAACCAGTTCTGCCAGACTTCCGAAGGCGCCCACCGACGCTGCCAGCCAGAGCAGAACGCCAATCGTGATCGATGTAACTGACCCGGCGGCTGCAACGGCGATGCGTGGCCACCCGGTGTTGCGACCGCCCACCCAGCGAGTGACGCCTCCCAATCCGTGAAGCGTTATGCCTTGGACCTCGCCCCCAAGAGCCCTGGCCACGAACGCGTGTCCGAGTTCGTGCACGAGGATTGAAAGAACGGCGGCCAGGCCGGCGACGACGGCGACGGCCGGCTCGAAGCCCTGGCCAACGAAATAGAAGAGCAACAACATCGTGATGTTGAACTCGATGGGAAAGCCGAAGAGTCGAAAGCGCATCTAGTAATCCTCGTCGGGGCGCCGCTGCTTGGAGGGCTGGACCCGAGGAGGTTCACCGGGTTGTTTGGGGTAATGGGGCGGCCACGGTGCGTCACCGATGCCGTTCTCTTCGTCTCGTACCATCCATTCGAGCAAGGTCGTTATGGAACCAGCGTGGTCGTCCATGGTGGCGGTGAGCTCGCCGACATCGGCGTAGCGATTGGCGAATGTGTCCATCGGGAATCGCTCGATCGAGATGTCGTCCAATTCGGCCCAATCGAACGGGGTCGAGACAAACCCGGTCGGTCGGACGCCGTAAGCAGAGGAAACCGTTTTGTCGCGGGCCATCTGATTGAAGTCGATGAAGACGCCGGACCGTTCTTCCTTCCACCATTTCGTGGTAACTGCACCTGGCATCCGTCGCTCAAGTTCCCTGGCGAAGGCGAGGACCGCCCGTCGCACCTGGAAGAAATCCCAGATCGGCTCAATGCGTACATACACATGAATGCCCCGACTGCCGGATGTCTTCGGCCAGCTGACCAGGCCAACCTCATCAAAGAGATCCTTGGCGCCGCGGGCGGCGGCCCGCACGTCATCGAATCCGAAACCGTCCGTCGGGTCAAGGTCGATCCGCAACTCGTCGGGATGATCGATGTCCTCAGCCCGAACGGGCCATGGATGAAAATCAAGACATCCGAGCTGGGCGAGTCTTAGAACGTCTGCTTCGGTTCTGGGGACGTTCATGATCCCTGGACGTTGGGACGGGAACCGGATCTCGACGGTTTCGAACGGCGAGTTCTTGTCGGCGCGTTTGTGATAGACGGGTGGTTCGTTGACGCCTTTCATGTAGCGCTTCAACATGGTCGGCCGACCGAAGATCCCGTTAAGGGCTCCTTCGGCGACGAGGGCAAAATGATTGGCGAGGTCCAGTTTGGACCAACCCCGATCGGGGAAGACGATTCGATCGGGCGAAGAAATCCGCACCGTCTCGACATCGATGTCGATGAAGGCTTCTTTAGCCATGGGCGATCATGTCGGAAAAGCCCAGTCCGTCGGGGCGTTCGAGTTGGTCCATCGTGCAATCGGTCGCGTCTTTGTCGGGTCGCCAGCGATGGAAGCGGGTGGCGTGACGAAACCGGTAACCCTCTAGCTGGTCGTAGCTGATCTCGATCACGACGCCCGGGACGATAGGTACCCACGACAGGTCCTTACCCGTCGACCATCTGCTCTCGCCGCCGGGAGCCCTGGCTTCCTCGCCGAATGACTCGTCCGACTTGAGAGCTTCGAACTGGGCGAGCATTTCGACGCGATCGGCGTCCTGGAATCCCGAACAATGGCCGATGAAGTGCAGTTCACCATCATCGTTGTAAAGGCCGAGGAGCAGCGACCCGATCTTGTCGCCGTCCTTATGTATCCGGTATCCGCCGACAACGCAGTCGACGGTCCGTCGATGCTTGATCTTGATCACCGCCCGCTTCCCGTGGATGTAGGCCTGGTCGAGCGGCTTGGCAATGATTCCGTCACACCCGGTCGGTTCAAACTCGTCGAACCACCGCTTAGCCAGAGCCTCATCGGTCGTGGATGGCGTGAGGCTCCACGGTTCATCGAGCTCGGCGAGCAGTTGTTCAAGGCGGACCCGGCGTTCATGAAATGGAAGGGCTCGCAGGTCCTCACCGCGATCAGCAAGCAGATCGAAAGCCACCAACTGCGCCGGGATCTCTCCCGACAGCTTCTCCACCCGGGAGGCGGCCGGATGGAGTCGGAGTTGCAGGGTGTCGAAACTTGTTTCGTCGTCGATCACCACCACAATCTCGGCATCGACCACGGTTCCCTCCGGCAGCTGAGCGATAGCCGGAGCGAGTTCAGGGAAGTATCTGAGGAGTGGTCGTTGGTTGCGCGAGTCGATCCGCCCGTCCGGGTTCGACCATACGACGGCCCGAAAACCGTCCCACTTTGGCTCGTAGGCGAACGAGCCTTTCGGCCACTTTTCGGAAACCTTGGTTTCCATAGTTTCGATCGGGGGAGGAAAGGGCCACGTCATGACGCAATACAAGCACGCAAGACCATTTGTGAATAGCAACCCACCGCCGGTACGCTCTATCGGGTGTCTGTGGCGGACAGGGCATCCATTCGTGCAGTTCTTGCACTTCTACTCACCGGATTGATCTTCGGGCTTATTTGGCTCACCGGTGGTGCCAACGCGCGGATTAGGGATGTGGCGGCCGCTGAGGCTCTTCCCTCAACCGAGATGGCAGCCGCTTCGACCATGATCCTTCCGGCCGATCCCCCGCTTGACGCCGCCACGCTGATCGAACTGAACGATCTTCCGGAACCGCAGGAAGGCGCCGCCTTCGCTGCGCTGGCCGCCCCTACTTCGACAGCCCTCGAGCTAGCTCCGACCACCGTACCTCCGACCACGAGTACCGAACCGTCGACGACCCCGACGACCGAGGCCCCTACGACTACCGCGGTCGAATCGACTACCAGTACGACCCACGATCATCCAACCACCACGGTTGCCGACACCACGACGACGACCGAGCCACCACCGACGACCACAACGACAGTTGGTGACTACTCCGGCGTACTTTCCGAGTCCGAAGCACGCGAACTGTTCAGTCAGTACTTCTCGGGTGACGATGTTGAGGTGGCGCTGCGCATCGCGATTTGCGAGAGCAGCCTCAACACGAATGCCTACAACCCGGCCGGATATGGCGGGCTATTCCAACATTCGATCTCTGCCTGGGATAGCCGGGCGGCGGCGGCGGGTTGGGCCGGCGCCAGCATCTACGATGGAGCAGCAAATACGGCTGTCGCCTACTGGCTCTATAGCCAGAGCGGTTGGTCGCCCTGGCCGAACTGTTGAGAGGATCGTGTGGCTGCAGTTGACATCGCCGGGTTCGTCGCCGACCTAAAAAGCCATGCCATGGATCATGGTTTCCACGTACATGACGAACGCCATTTCATCGAGACGTACTCACTGAGCCAGATGTGGGAGGTTGACGTGCATCCGGAGCAGACGTGTGGTGGGGCATTGGACCTCCACATGGCCCTCGATGTTGATCCCCGTGTCATTCTCGACTTCGAAGACCACGTACGCGATCTCCCGGTCGATGTGGACGGGCCCGACGACGTCTTTGGGCTAACGCTGGGTTTCAACTGGGGTCTGCCTCCTCTTGAGCAGCAGCCGGACCTGCTAGTTCTCGCCACCGAACTGGCTGGGATTGGCGGCATGAAGTTTCCGGTTGAGGTTTCGGCGATTGACTCGTTCGGGGCAGTCACGGACGCGGCCGAGCGCCGGGTGGTGGTTGTCGGACGGATCGGTATATCGCTGGCCGACATCTTCATGGGAAACGAGCAGCTTTGTGATGAGCTGGACCTTGCCCATGACATCAGCATTTATCTGAACGACCTACTGGTGACCTGAACGTTCAAGCACAGGTTCGGGAAGGTACCCTCAGATGAGCGACCTGCGGAACGAGCGAAACATGGATGACTACACCTTCTTGACCACGATGGGCAACGTGGCAGCTTCGGTGACGGTGGTCACGACTTTTGACGCTGCTGACAAGCCCACCGGCCTCACAGTAAGCGCCTTCTCCTCCGTGAGTCTTGACCCACCGCTCGTGTTGGTGTGTCTGGGGAAAGAGGCGTCATCGCTGGAAGCGATCCGTCAACGAGGTGGCTACACGGTGAACTTCATGGCGGCTGGAACTGGCGAGCTGGCACTGGCCATGGCCCTGCGATCCGACGATCGTTTCGCCGGCGTCGCCTATGACAGTCCATCGACCGGGGTCGGGGGTCCGATCCTCACCGATTCGATTTACGCCTACTTCGAGTGCGCTTTGGAATCGGAGATCGACGCGGGAGATCACGTGATCTTTATCGGGCGGGTGCTCGCTGGCGAGTTCCTTCGCGAGCGCGAACCCCTTGTCTATTGGCGCCGAGGATTTGCCGAAGTGTCACACTGATGGGGTTGGGACCGGTGTGGCCGGCCGGGGTTCTGGTCTTCACGAGTTCTGGGCGTTTCGACGAAATGGCCCGGTTCTATCGCGACGTCCTGGCGCTACCGGTCAGGTCGGATCGGCCCGGTTTCATCAACTTTGCCTTTGGAGATCAGCGGTTAACGGTGGCGATTCATTCCGAGGTGAGCGGATCGTCCCGGGACCCGGATCGGCTCATGATCAACTTCTCTACGCATGACGTGGAGTCGGCGGTGGCGCACTTGACGGAAGCCGGGGTCGACATCGTTCGGTACGCCGAACGCGAGAAGTGGGGTGGTTGGGTGGCGACTTTCCGGGATCCCGATGGGAACCTGCTCCAACTGCTTGAGTTGCCGCCGGTGGTTTAGGCGAAGCCATCCAGGCGGGCGAGGACTTGAAGCATGACTTCGTCTGCCCCGCCTCCGATGGAACCCAAACGAGCGTCGCGCACGTATCGGGACGTCCAGGTCTCCTCCATATAACCGACGCCTCCATGGAACTGGAGGCACCAGTCGCCGACCTCCCTCGCCAAACGACCCGACTTGAGTTTGGCGATCGTGGCCATACGAACTGGATTCTCCTCACGCATGTGGGCGGCGGCCAGGGCATAGTTGTAGTGGCGCAGCAGGTCGACCTCGGCGGCCAATTCAGCGAGTTTGTACTGGATGTACTGATTCTTGATGAGCGGCTTTCCGAACACCTGTCGTTCGTGTAAGTACTGCTTGGTCCTCTCAAGCGCCAGGTCCATACCCCCGACGGCCGAGTAGGACGCCCACATTCGCTCCACGACGAATTGGGCCATCTGTTGTTGGAATCCACCCCCGATCGTGCCGATGGTGTTGGCAACAGGAACCCGCATGTCGGTGAACGTCAAGAATCCGGTATCCGAGGCGCGCATGCCGAGTTTGTCGAGCTTCTTTGAGACTTCGAAGCCCGGGGTGCTCGTCTCGACTATGACCTGGGACATACCCTCGTAACCGCCCTCGCCGGACGTGCGTATGAGCACACACAGCCAGTCGGCCTGCAGGCTGTTCGTGATGTACATCTTCGATCCATTGATGACCCACTCGTCGCCATCGCGCACTGCCCGAGTCTTGATGCCTGCCACGTCCGAGCCGGCGTCTGGCTCGGTTACCGCCACTCCGCACACGGCGTCCCCGAGGAGTGCTGGGACAAGGAATTGCTGCTTCTGGTCGGTGGTGCCGAAGTTCCCAAGCGACGGGGTAGCCATATCGGTCTGGACCCCCAGTGCCATCCCGATCGACCCGTTGTGGGCTCGTCCGGCCTCTTCGGCCAGAACGACCGTGAAGAGATGGTCGGCTCCCTGGCCACCAAACTCGGGATCGTACTCGAGTCCGAGGAAGCCAAGGTCACCCATCTGCTTGAAGATGGTGTGGAGCGGCATCATGCCCGCTTCCTCCCATTCGGCAACATGCGGATTGATTTCCCGCTCGAAGAAGTCGCGAACGACCTTCCTGAATTGGTGGTGTTCGTCGGTGAACTGCTTGGCGGGGAGTGGCGTGGTGCTATTCCGGGACGTCATAGGCTGATCCTAGGAGCTGTCCGCGCTGGGTCTGCCTCGGGGACCGCCTTCGATGATCGAACTTCGGATTGCTCAGGCAGAGTATGGTTCAAGCCAATGCAGTCGAGGAGGCTCCATGTCTGAAGAGATTGAGGTTGGTCCAACCGCCGAGCTGACGCCTGGCAAGATTGTCGGCGCCGGACCATATGCGGTTGGCAACTCCCAGGAAGACCTGTTTGCCGTAACCCGTCGTTGCCGCCATTTGCTGGCCGACCTGGCTGATGGCTCGATCGCCTCGGACGGCTGCCTGGTGTGTCCGTGGCATGGCGCCAAGTACGACGTTGATACGGGTCGGATGGTGCGTGGCCCGCAGGGGATCTTCGCCAAGATTCCGTTTCTTGGAACCACGTACAAGATCCTGACAACGGTGCTACCGCTCCGGCGTGGCAAGGTCACCGAGCGCAAGGGCACTATTTACGTCGAGTAGTCGGAACTGCGCCAAGCGCCGCCGGGTCGGTCAAACGGATCGGGATCCCGGTGTCATCCGGGTAGGCTTTGGTCAACCAACTGATCGGGAAGGAGCCCGCACCCATGGGCGTATTTTCCTCAGCCGACCGTGACGGGCATACCCACGTTCTGTACGGCGCTGATGACGCAAGCGGCCTCAAAGCCATTATTGCCATTCACTCGATGGCCCTCGGACCCGCCCTCGGCGGGACCCGGTTCTACCCTTATCAGTCTGATGACGAAGCGCTCCATGATGTACTTCGTCTTTCGCAAGGGATGACGCTCAAGAACGCGGCAGCCGGACTCGACCACGGTGGGGGGAAGGCCGTGATCATCGGGGATCCGCGGATCATCAAGACCGAGGCGCTCATGCGCGCCTATGGACGACTGATCGAGTCGCTGGGTGGGCGCTATGTCACGGCGGAGGACGTCGGAACCACCGCCCAGGACATGGAGTGGGTCAGCGGCGAGACCAAATGGGTTACTGGAACTTCGACTGCTCACGGTGGCTCAGGCGATCCGTCGCCGGCGACGGCGTTGGGGGTCTTCTCCTCTCTGGTGGCAGCGGTCGACTACACATACGGATCCTCGGACCTATCCGGTAGGAGAGTGGCCGTGCAAGGCGTCGGCAAGGTCGGCCATGCTTATGTGGGTCTACTCGTCGAAGCTGGAGCCGAGGTACTCGTGGGCGACATATGGCAACCGGCGGTCGATCGAGCGGTGGAAGACTTCGGGGTGAAGGCGGTTCCTCATGAGGAGATCCTGTTCGCGGATGTTGATGTCGTCTCTCCATGTGCCATGGGCGAGGTACTCAACGCCGAGACGATTGAGCGGCTCAATTGTCGGCTCGTGGTCGGTTCGGCGAACAATCAGCTCGCTCACGACGACGACGCGGATCGTCTTCTGGCTCAGGACATTGTCTACGTCCCTGATTTCGTAGCGAATGCCGGTGGCGTAATCAATGTGGCCGACGAGCTTCACGGTTATGACGCGGAGCGGGTGATGCGGAAGGTGCAGGCCCTTGGCGAGCGTACGAAGGATATTCTCGAATCTGCAAGGACTCTGTCGATCACCCCCAATGAAGCGGCCATCCGAATGGCCATGGCCCGGATTGCGGCAGCTAGCTAGTGGGAGACACCGTCTGAACGAGGCGAGACCACGGCCTTCATGAGGTCGAGGCTTCGCTCCGACGTTGGATGTCCATGAGTGACTCGCGACATTCCTCAACTAGGTCGGGGTCTTCGGTGGCGTCATCGACTATCCGTTTGAGTGCAGCTGCTGCTTCTTTTTCGTCAAAGGCACTCAAATCCATGGCCGCGTCTGATCGATCGCCGAACGGGGCCGACCGATTCAGGAGAACCGAGATCAGACCGGCGGGTTGATTCGGGGCCACATTCGGACGCAGTCGTCGATTCCTCGGCATGGTTGCGACTCTACCGGCACCCGTGAGGAGAAGGGCTTTGTGCTGTTTGATGTGCGCAGTGTGACATTGTTCGATTCCGGGCACATTCCAGGAGCGGTCAACCTCCCGCATGGGCGAATCTTCGAGCGAAATCTTGCCGGCTATCCACCCGGCACGATCTTCGTGGTCTATTGCGCCGGACCGCATTGCAACGGCGCGGACCGGGCGGCGATTCGTCTCGCCCGGCTCGGTCGGCCTGTCAAGAAGATGGTCGGTGGAGTCGAAGGCTGGAAGGACGAGGGTTTCTCGTTGGCGCGGTGACTGGGACGTCATCGCCTAACCTTTCCCGCCTGTGGTTGGTCGTCGTCGATTCTTGAAGATTGTGCTGGGTCTCGGAGCATCCGGTGTGGGTTTTGAATGGCTCCGCCGCAACGATGTGACTGCCCCCGTCACGCTTGGCCAGGCCAGCTTTGAGACAGTGGCGTCGGATAGTCCGACGACTACCAGCCTGGTGCTGGTTCCTGATCCGCCCGCGTCGGCCCGGTTGACCGTCATTCCGAAGACCGCTTGGGGAGCCGCTCCGGTTGTGGGTACATTCGTTGAACACCAGATCACCCGGATAACCGTTCATCACAGCGGCTCGTTTCTGAAGGACAACCAGAATGCGCCGCAACGTCTGCGTGACCACCAGACCTACCACCAGACGGATCAAGGTTGGCCGGATCTTGCGTATCACTACGTCGTTGATCGCAATGGGCACGTCTATGAAGGTCGTCCGGTTTGGGCGGTCGGTGACACCAACACCGACTACGACCCGACCGGTCATTTTCTGATCTGTTGTGAGGGTGAGTTCAACAATCAGACTCCCACACCAGACCAACTCGAAGCTGCCGCCGGACTGGCGGCCTGGGCCAGGACCAGATACGGAGTCGGCTTGGACACGGTGATTGGTCACCGGGATGTGGCCAGCACGTCCTGTCCCGGGGACACGCTTTACGCCGAGCTGGATCAGGTCATCGCCCGGGCGCATCACCTATTCGATGGCCCGGGCGTCGATCTCGTGACGTTGGACGACCAAATCGCTCTCGGCCTGGTGGCCGATATTGAAAGTGGCCGGGTCTAACGAACCTATCGGGGGGTAGCCGGGTCGGTCTCGCCGTATACATCGGGGCTGTTCTCATACGCGCTGGCTTCCAAGGCCAGGGCCTTCGCGCGAACGTCTGCGAGTCCCGCTTCGTCGAGCATGATGATCTCGATCAGCTCGAGTTCTTCCTGAGTGGCGTCGTTGTCGCGGAATCCGACCTTGATGTTTCCGATTCCTTTGGCGTAGTACTTGAGCTGCACGCCAAGATCACGTTCCTCTAAGGCCCATTCGGCGATGATCAGGGTTTCTGGGTAACAACCTGTAGTCACACATGTCTCGCCGGTGATCGCATCGACCTGACCCCGGTCAGTCCACTCGACGGCCGGTCCCCATCCCTGGCCGTAGCTTGGTGTTCCTGTTTGTGGGTCGGCCTTCATGATGTGACCGGCCTGGCTGCCTTCCAACCCTGCCAGCCATGTAGGGGCCAGCACCATTTCGCCTTCTTCGTACTCTTCGGGGTACTCACCGAGATGCCATACGTTGCCGTCGTCGTCCTGAGCAAAGAAAGCAAGTTCCGCTTCGACAAGTTCGCCGTCGCTGTAGTCCTCGTCCCACCGAACGACCACGGGGACCCCATCAATCGTCTTCGTCAGGTCGGTGACGGTAAAGACGATCCGGTGATGGACTTCCTCGCCCTCATCCATGGTGTTACCTTCGAAGACCAGCTGGGTACCCGGGGTGAGCGGAAACCACGGATTGTCGACATTCAACGGATCGCTGAACGTCGCCGTCCCGATATCCGGTAGGTCTTCCCCATCGTCGGGGATTTCAATATCACCGGTTCCGTTGGTCGTTGTTTCGGTCGATGTGCCGGTTCCGGTGTCCGGCACTGGATCCGCCTCCCCGCCACATCCGACCAACACCAGCGCCATGCCCGCCACCAATAAGACAAAACGTACGAGTTTCATCAGTCCCTCCCTTTGTGCCTCGGAGCATATCGAACTCGACCACTATCTGCGCGATAAATCTTCCAGATTTTTATCGCGACGAACTCGAGTTCCTCAACTGTTCATCGAATTCCGGGAAGGCAGGCGGAAGTGCGGTGGTTGACTCGTGCGGAGGTTGGTATGAGAGAACTGTTGAAACGTCCGGTTGTCCGTTGGGTGATTGGAGCCGGGTTTGCCGCCGGGGTGGCGGCCGCCTGGTATTTGGTCTCGCCGTTGTTCATCACCAATGAGGTCGATGATGCGTTCCCTATGGCCGCCACGGCTCAAGTGCCCGATGACATGACGCGTGATGATGTTGAAGCGGAGATGGTGAAAGCGGCCGATTCGCCTTCGGTCGAGGCCACCGACGCCATGCCGGCGGACACGCCGGCGGTGATCGCCATTGGAACGTTTATGGACGCTGACAACTTCCACAAGGGGAGTGGCACTGCCACGCTCTACACATTGGCCGACGGATCGAACGTCGTGCGTCTTGAGGACTTCGAGGTGACCAACGGCCCCGACTTGCATGTGCTGCTATCAACCAGTGACGATCCGGCGGCCGACCTAGGTGACTACCTCGACCTCGGTTCGCTGAAGGGAAACGTCGGCAACCAGAACTACGACATTCCAGCTGGTGTAGACGTCTCCCTCTATCGGTCCGTGATCATCTATTGCGACCCGTTTGATGTGCTGTTCGCGAGCGCCAGTTTCTCCGGTTAACTCTTTTGTGCTGATTTGGCGGTGGCAATGAAAGATTCCATCGACATGGAGGCGATCGCATCTCCGACGACTTCTAGAGGTAGTTCCTCGAGTCGCCGAAACCGTACGCAGCTCTCTTGCCACAGTCATAACGTTTCCCGGTTGCCGCGTACGCTGCCTCAAACCTGGCGCGGTGGGCGTCCGAGGCGTAGATAGCCGACAGATAGACGGCCATGTGGTTCTTCTGATTGGCCAACGCGGCGTACATCAGCGGCTGCTTGTTGTACGTATCCGGATAGATGTCAAGCGGGACCACGTAGGTGATCGTGCCGAAGCCCGTCGTTTCTTCGTATCCCTCCTGCAACCGCCTGAGGATCTCGTCTCGGACCGGACACGGATGTTGCTGCCGACTTCATGAGTCAACCCTACGCGATCTGCGGCAGTCCCCGCAGCCTCACGACGCCCACCAGGGCTGCCGCGATGAGCAGACTTACGCCCGTCACTGTCCACGCCGCCTGATAGGAGCGGTTTTCAATGAGCCAACCGAAGAGGGCCGGTCCGGCGCCCGCCCCGACGAAGATGCCAGCCTGGGTGATGGCCGTTGATCCGGCCGGCCGACCGGCATTGGCTCGTACCACTCCGTAGGTCAGCAGTCCTGGCCATGCCCATCCGGTCGCGAAAGCCGCCAAGGTGACGATCGCGAACCAGGTGGATCGGGTTGTTCCGAGAATGAAGAAGCAGATTGCACCGAGGCTGGCGAGCCAGATCATGAATCCGAGCCCGCTGGAACCTGAACGGTCGGCAAGGTAGCCATAGGTGGCTCTGGCGACGATGGTCGTCAATGAGGCAGCCGCCAAGAGAGTCCCGGCGTCTGCCTCGGAAAAGCCATAGGTAATCGCCGCGTCAACGTGGAAGGTTCCGAGAATGCCGGCTGCCAGCGTGGCGAATCCGCTCCCAAGACCGAGGACTGCCAACCATCGAGAGGTCATCTCGCCAGGCTTCGCCGAGCCAGCGGATTCGAACGTACGACCGCGTTCAGCGGGGATGAGCCAGAAGACCCCGATCGCTATCAGCGCTCCGAACCCGTAGGCCCAGCGCCATCCGACGGTAAGGATGACCACCGGAACGGCGATACCGGCCAGCAAGCTGGCTGTCGGAATGCCGGCATGCTTCATTCCGAACACCAGCCCCCGTCGGTCCTCGGGGATGTGTCGGGCCAGCGCCAGATTGGCGGCGGGATTGGCGGCACCATAAATGGCCGCAGTTGCGGCGAGTACTAGCCCCAGCGACCAGATGTTGCGCACCGCGGTGGCAATGATCATCAGCATGAAGGCGGCGGCGACGGCATTGAAGCGCATCGTTCGCCGCCAGCCGATACGTTCGACGAGATTCCCGATGCGAGACGAGGAAACGGCTGCCGTTAGGAAGTAGATCGAAGTGAGGATGCCGAGTTCTTGAGCTCCGTAGCCGAGGTCAGGTCCGGCCTGAGCAATGGCAGCGGCGGTAAGGAAAGCGGGCAATGTCGAAACGGTCACCACCAGAACTGCGCTGGTGATGAGGCGCCAATCGAGGTCGGATACAGCAGTCACTTCGATAGTCTCGCCGGGAGGGGCCGGGATGCCGAATCTGTTCGGCTATGGCTGCCTGGAGGTCCCCCAGATCGGTCCAGGCCGCCGGTAGCCTGCCGACGTGTCCATTTCCCGGGCTTTGACGGCCCTGTTTGTTTGTGTGCTCATCGCGGCATCATTGCCAGCCGTTCTGGTGGCGAACGCCGAAACAGAACTTGAAAAGGCCGAACGCCTTGCGGCTGAGACCCAACGAAGCAGAAACGTTGCCGAATCAGCCTATGTCACCGATCGGGCGACGGCCTCCGACCTTGAGATACGCCTCAGCGTGACCCTGGAGACTTACCAGCGCGTCAATGCTGAGTTGGAGACGCTCGGCTTGGAGCTAGCCGGGGAGCGAGCTGACATGGATGTGATCCGCTCCGAAGTCATCGCCCTGGACAACGAAGCTCAAGAGAGGGCTGTCGGTGCCTACATTCGGAGTTTGGCGGCACCGGGCAGCTCGATGTTTCTCAGTGGGACGTTCGAGGCATTGTCCGTAGCCAACGAGACGATCAAACGTGCGTCCGAGCTCGATGAGAGCCTGTTCGAACAACTTGACAGCCGGCGAGCGGATCTCGCTGAGCATACGATCGAGCTGCAATCGGGATTGGATGAGCTGGCACTTTTGAATGATGAGCTGGCTGCGGCTCGCATCGAGCTCGACGAACTGTTCACGCTGGCCGATGCTCGGGTAGCCGAGGCCTTTCGAAATCTCGAAGCCGCCGACGAAGAATACCGGGCTGCTCAGGCGGACCTGAAGGAAGCCCAAGCTAAGTACCGGTGGACGGGATCGGTCGAACAGTGGCGATGGTTGGTCGAGAAATACTTTCCTGCTGATCGGGTTGACGAGGCGCTGCGAGTGATGGCTTGTGAATCGCGGGGAAACCCCAATGCCAAGAACCCCAGCTCAAGCGCCACCGGTCTGTTTCAGTTCCTTGATGGCACCTGGGCGTGGATGAGCGTCATGTCTGGCTGGGGTGGCTACTCACGTCTCGATCCGGAAGCGAATACTGCGGTGGCGGCGTATCTCATGGACTTCTCTATTCGAAGTGGCCACCCGGGCGGAGCCTGGGGCCACTGGGAGTGCAAACCCTAGGAGAGGGCCGCCGCCGGGTCGCGCTCGAACGTCTTCTGGCATCCAGCTGCGCAGAAGTAGTACGTCTCACCGTTCCATTCGGTCGTGAAGGCGGCCGTTGCGATGTCGACCGTCATCTGACAGATAGGGTCGATGGCGGTTTCCGGAGCATCGGTGGCAACCACTTGAGCGCCGGCGCCCGATGCTTTGAGCGCGACGAGCTCGGCGAGGATGGCCACGGCGATCTCTTCGTGTTCTGTTGAGCCGAGGTTGATCCCGGCGGGCGCTCGTAATCGGGTCAGTTGCTCGTCCGTCAATCCTCGATCCCTGAGCCATTCCCGAACGGCCGAGGCACGTTTTTCAGAAGCAACCAGTCCGATGTATCCGGCCTTGGTCCTCAAGGCGCGCTCGAGTTCTGGTTCGTCGGCGTGACCCTGCGTAGCGATAACGATGTACGAGCGATCGCCGACTTCTTCGCCGTCGAGAGATTCGACTAGGCGGCCGCGCCACCCCATGACATCCGCCAAGCCAGCAAGACGCGTACACATAGGGGAGTTCCCAACGATGACGACTTCCGGGGTGATCAAGATTGGTTCCACGTATACCTCCATTGCACCTTCGCTGGCACAGGCCATTGCGACGGTCGTTACTCCATGGCGATGGTCTTCGTCACCAATGACCAAGAGGCGGGGATGGCCATCGGTCATCGCATCGAGTGCCTGGCGGACCACCGTTGGCCTTGCACAGGCGCCACCGAGCCAGCCTTCCACCCGTCCATCAGGATGAATGATGGCCTTCGAACCACCCTTGCCAGATGACGGTCCTCGTCGCCACGTCACTGTCGCCAGCACAAACGGGCGGCCCTCTTCTACGAGTTGGGCCGCCCGGATGAGCATGGTTTGCATCAGGGTTTGGCGTCGACGCCGTTGAGAGCCCCCCACACCCGGTGTGGCAAAACGGGCATGTCGATGTTCGTGACGCCTCGTGACCAGAGAGCATCGACAACTGCGTTGACGTACGCCGCCGGGGACCCGACCGTGGCCGATTCGCCCACACCTTTGGCTCCGATCGGGTGATGCGGAGAAGGTGTGACCGTTTCGCCCAACTTGAATTTCGGGGTCTCCCAGGCGGTCGGAACCAGGTAGTCCATGAAGTTCGAACCGATGCAGTTCCCGTTGTCGTCGAAGCTAATCCATTGCATGTTCGCTTTGGCAAAGCCTTCTGTGAGTCCGCCGGTGATCTGGCCTTCGACAATCATCGGATTGATGCGCACCCCGCAGTCGTCGACGGCGACCATGTCGACGACTTCCCAGGTTCCGTCATCCTGGTCGATCTCGACAACAACGATGTACGTGCCGAACGGGTACGTCATGTTGGGTGGGTCGTAGTAATGGACCCCTTCGAGTCCGGCTTCCATGCCTTCGGGGTGGTTGGTGTAGGCCGCGAACGCGATGTCCTGAATCGTGACAAACGATTCGGGAGAACCCTTCACGCTGAACTTTCCCACTTCCCATTCGAGGTCGTCCTCGGACGCTTCGAGTAAGTGGGCGGCCAGCTTGCGAGCCTTCTCACGAAGCTTTCGCGCCACCATCGATGTGGCGGCTCCGCCGACCGGAGTTGATCGGGACGCATAGGTACCGAGCCCGTATGGCGTGTTGTCTGTGTCGCCCTCGATGACCTTGATGTCGTTGGCCGGGATGCCGAGTTCCTCAGCCACAATCTGGGCGAAGGTGGTCTCGTGGCCCTGCCCCTGCGATTTCACGCCGAGCTTGAGAATCGCCTTGCCGGTCGGGTGAATACGAAGCTCTGCAGAGTCGAACATCTTCAGGCCGACAATGTCGTAATCCTTCGAAGGCCCGGCGCCGACTACTTCGGTGAACGAGGCGATGCCGATGCCGATTAGCTTGCCGTCCGGGTCCTGGTTCCGCTGCTTCTCACGCCAGCCGTCGTAATCGATCATCTCTTTAGCCAGCGTCATGGCGCCGTGATAGTCGCCAGAGTCATAGACGAACCCGGTCGGAGAGTGATACGGAAACTGCTCTTTCTTGATGAAGTTGAGTTCCCGGAACTCCGTCGGGTCCATCCCGATTTCGTGAGCTGCTTTGTCGGCGAGCCGTTCGATGAGATAGGACGCCTCGGTCACCCGAAACGAACATCGGTAGGCAACTCCACCGGGCGCCTTGTTCGTGAAGGCTCCTTTGGCGGTGACGTGGGCTGCGCCGAAGTCGTACGACCCCGTGCAGATGTGGAACAGACCGGCTTTGAACTTTGACGGTTGGGCATCGGCAAAGAAGGCGCCCTGATCGGACAGGATCGCGGCGCGCATCCCGGTGATCCGGTTGTCTTCGTCGAGCGCCAAGGAGCCAGTCATGTGATAGTCGCGGCCGAACCCTGTCGAGATGATGTTCTCGGACCGGGATTCGACCCATTTGACCGGCTTACCGAGGACGAGTGACGCCGCGGTTGCGACAACGTAGCCCGGGTAGATGGGTACTTTGTTGCCGAATCCGCCGCCGATGTCCGGGGAGATGATCCGGATCTTCTCTTCGGGGAGGCCGGCCACGAGCGCAAACAGCGTCCGGTGGGCGTGGGGAGCTTGCGATGTCAGGTAGATCGTCACCTGGCCGGTGATCGGATTGACATCGGAGACACAGCCGCACGTTTCGAGCGGTGACGGATGCGAGCGCGGGTAATGGCTTTCCAGGCTGACTACCCGATGGGCAGCTGCGAACGCTGCGTCGGTTATCGCTGCGTCGCCGGCTTCCCACGTGTAGGCGACGTTGTCGGTTTGGCCTTCTTTTTCGTCACGAATGAGTGTCTCGGTCGCTAACGACTGTTGCGGAGTGGTGATCGCTTCCAACTCTTCGTAGTCGACGAAGATCCCGGCCAGGGCGTCCTTGGCAATGTAGGGGTCGGTAGCGATCACGGCTGCCACTTCTTGACCCTGGTAGCGCACCTTGTCGGTGGCGAGGACCGCTTGAGTGTCACCCGACAGCGTTGGCATCCACGCCAGGTTGTAGCCCTCCAGCATGGCCCCGGTCACGACTGCGACGACGCCTTCCATGGCCTCGGCCTCACTGGCATCGATACCCAGGATTCGAGCGTGAGCCACCGGCGATCGGAGAATCGCCATATGGAGCATGCCCTTGAGAACGATGTCATCGACGTAATTGCCGGCACCTTGGACAAATCGGTCGTCTTCTTTGCGCAGAACCGAGTGTCCGACTCCGCCGACTTCGAATGTTGTGATTGGATCATGAGTCGTTGTCATGTCAGTTCCCCTCGATTGCTGCGCCGGCGGCCTGGATGGACTTCACGATGTTGGTGTAGCCCGTGCATCTGCAGAGGTTTCCGCTGATCGCCCAGCGGACTTCGTCGTCAGTTGGGCTGGTGTTCTTCTCCAAGAGCGCTTTGCCCACCAGCATCATTCCCGGGGTGCAGAAGCCACACTGGAGCCCATGGTTCTCCTTGAACGACACCTGTAATGGGTGCAACTCGCCGTTCTTGAGCCCTTCGACGGTCTGTACCTCGTGTCCATCGGCTGAAACCGCAAACATGGTGCACGACTTGATCGGAGTTCCATCCAAAAGCACCGTGCAGGCTCCGCATGATGTCGTGTCACAACCGATGTGGGTCCCGGTCATCCCGAGTTCCGTGCGAATGAAGTCCACCAAGAGCTTGCGCGATTCGATGTCGGCCGATTGGGCCGTGCCGTTGATCGTGACGGTCACTTTCATGACGCACCTCCTTGAGCCTGAGCGAGGGCTTTGGCCAAACCCCGTTTTGTGTAGGCATTGATAACCGCCCGCTTGTATTCGGCCGGGCCTCGCACGTCACTTTCGGGATCGCAGGCTGCCGCCGCGACTGCGGCAGCTTCTGCAAACAGTTCCGGTGATGGGGTCTGCCCGATAAGCATTTGCTCGGCTTCGGTCACTTTTAGGTTCTTGGACGCTACCGCGGTCAGGGCGATGCCAGCATTGCTGACAGTTCCGTCGGTCGCCAGATCCAGGAACGTGGCTACTGCAGCCGTGGCGTAATCGCCGATTTTTCGCTCGAGTTTCAGATAGGCACCGCCAGCCGAACCGGTCGGTCGGGGGATTTGAATTTCGGTGACCATCTCGCCCTCGGCGAGTGAGTTCGTAAAGAAGTCGACGACGAAGTCGCCGATCGGAATGACCCTCTGTCCAGACGTCGAAGTGGCCACCACGGAGGCTCCTACTGCAAGCATCACAGAGTTCCAGTCGCCCTCTGGATCGCAGTGAGCGATGGATCCGGCCACTGTCCCACGGTTGCGGACCAGAGGATCAGCGACCCAGGGCGCTGCCGATGCCATGGTGGGGCTGATCGTTTTGACGTGATCGTTGTCGACAACGTCGGCGTGTCGAGCCAGGGCACCTATGGCCAAGTGGCCGTTGTCCGCTCGTACATAGGCCAGGTCGGTGAGGTTGTTGATGTCGACAAGGTTGGCTGGCGCGGCGAGGCGTAGCTTCATCATCGGAATGAGGCTTTGCCCTCCTGCCAGAACTCGTCCGTCGTGTCCGAGTTCCTGGAGCTTCGAGAGCGCTTCGTCGAGCGATTTCGGGGACCAGTACTCGAAGGCGGGGGGATACATACGCGCCTCCTCCAAAAGTGATTACCTATGGAAACTACCTGTCGCGCCAGCCCTCATGAAGGTGATAGCCAATATTCGTTCATGAAGGTGATAGCCAATATTCGTTTCCGACTAGCCGTCGACAAGGTGGGCCGGAAAACCGCCACGCGAAACCGGACCCCAGGATTCGATCACAACCCGGATGAGGACTTTGTCCTGATCGATCATCGCTTGTCGATACTCGTTCCAGTCGGGGTGTTCGCCAGATATGACCCGGAAGTAGTCAACGAGCGGTTCGACGGCGTCCTGTCCGTCGAGAACTTCGGCGGCCCCGTAGATCTGAGCCCACTCCCCACCAAAGTCGTCAGACAGCACACATACTGATACCTCGGGCTGCCGTCGCGCGTTGATCGTCTTGGCTCGTTGGGGATAGGAGGCGATCACGATTCTGCCTTGGACGTCGAGGCCCATGGTCACCGGCGACAGTTGCGGTCGGCCATCGAGGCGAGTCGTAGATAGGACGCCCCGATGTCGCGGTTTGATGAAATCCTCAAGGATGGCTCTTGATACGGATCGGTTGCTTGCCTGTTGTCTAGCCATCAGCTGCCCCGAGGGCCGCAAGTCGGATGCCCATCTCATGTCGCAGGGCGTCGACCGCGTTAGGCGGGCGAATGACGACTTCCAGGTCGGTGATCTTGCCGTCCTGGAGCGTTATCAGGTCCACACCCTTGAGCGCCAGGTCACCGATGCGAGCCGTGAATTCGAGAGCCCAGTCGTTGTCGTCTATCCATTGGCGGTGGTACTCGAAGTCCTCGAAGATCTCCATCACGCTGGAAAGGATCAGCATGGTTACGGGTTTGCCATTCCGGGTCTTCCAGTAGGTAGGCGGCCGGAACGTGACGTCGTCGGCAAGCAGTTCGTCAAGGTGGGTGATGTCGCGATCGGCTACGAACTGGTGCCAGCTGGCGAGGGGATCGGTCATTGGGTCAGCCTATAGCCTCGTCGGTAGCAGCAGCATTGAGCCGCCACATATAAAGGCCGATGCCGACGGAAGCTGCCAGATTGATACTGGAGACGCCCGGTCGCATCGGATACGCGATTAGTCGATCGGCAGCAGCTTTTGTGCCTTCAGATAATCCGGTCCGCTCGCTTCCGAAAGTCAGGATGGCGTCATCGGGAGGAACGAAACCGCTGGCATCGTCGCCGTCCGGATCAAAAGCAATAATGGGGCGATCGATCGACGGAAGCGTTCTGGCTTGGATCGTTGGCAGGGCGAAGTGCAGTCCCGCCGAGCCGCGGATAGCCGCCGGGTGCCAGGGATCCACGTCGCCGACTGTGATGATGCCTGCCGCTCCACCCGCCGCGCAGATCCGGACCGTCGCCCCGATGTTGCCGAGGTGTCGTGGGTCGTCAAGCAGGACGATCGGGGCGCTTCGGGTCATTCGGTCGGGCTCTATCGGGTTAGGCCGGCGAGCGACTGCCGCCAGACCTGTTGGGTGAGGGTGGCGAAAGAGCGAGGAAAACGTCTCTCCAACTACCGGTTCGGCGGTATCGATGAGATCGAGCATGTCCGGCGCGACGCTCGCCGCCAGGTCTCGTAGTGACCGATCGGGGCGCTGGATAACTGCGAGAATCTCAGCTCCGAAGCGGTGGGCGTGTTTGACGGCGTGGAAGCCTTCTAGGACGACGAGGGACGCGTCCGAAGTGGCTCGCGCAAACCATTCGATCATGTAGCGAGGCGGACGGATGTGAGATGGACCTCCCGGACCCACACGGGACGTGGACGGCGCTCGTCGACAACGAGATAGAGGGTCCCGGCCGGTTCGTGATCAGGGTCATCGGAGGCGCCCGGTTGAACCCACCATCCCAGCGAGATCACATGGCCGGCGATCGGTCCGTATCCATCACCCGGATCGGCGCTGGTGGTGACGAGTAGGTGTTGGGTGAGCGCTACGGCGAAGTCGGCGTGGTGTTCCATTGTTAACCCCGAGGGTATCCGATCGTGCCGAGCGCTTCGCCGATCTCGTCAAGGATGATTGGATCATCGATCGTGGCCGGGACCGACCAATGGTCGGCGTCGGCGATCTTGCGCATGGTTGACCGAAGGATCTTTCCGGATCGAGTTTTTGGTAGCCGGGCCACCACCGTTGCGTGCTTGAACGAAGCGACCGGGCCAATGCGAGCACGCACCGAGGCGATGAGTTCGGCGACGATTTCAGGGTGATCTCGAACGACTCCGGTTTTGAGCACCACGAATCCAACCGGTACCTGGCCCTTTAGGTCATCGGCCACCCCGATAACCGCGCACTCGGCTACGTCAGGATGATCGGAAAGAATTTCCTCCATCGCGCCCGTCGAGAGGCGGTGGCCGGCCACGTTGATGATGTCATCGATCCGACTCATGATCGACAAGTAGCCGTCGGCGTCCTTGAAGCCGGCGTCCCCGGTCAGGTAATAGCCCGGGTATCGGGAGAGGTAGGACGACTCGTAGCCAGCTTCGTTGTTCCACAGGGTGGGCAGCGTCCCGGGTGGCATTGGCAGTCGTATTACGACCGAACCGATGTCGCCAGCCGGCACGATCGAGCCTTCATCGTCGACAACATCGACGCGGTAGCCGGGGACCGGCACACCCGCCGAACCGGGCTTGACGGGCAGGAGTTCGAGTCCGAGCGGGTTTCCGGCTACCGGCCATCCCGTTTCGGTCTGCCACCAATGGTCGAGCACGGGAACGCCGAGTTTGTCAGCGGCCCAGTTGAGCGTGTCGGGGTCGCAACGTTCGCCAGCCAGGAAGAGGGCGGCCAGGGGGGTGATGTCGTAGTCGCCGAGGTAGCTGCCGGTTGGATCATCCCGTTTGATCGCGCGAAAGGCCGTCGGGGCGGTGAACAGCACCTTGACCCGGTGATTGTCGATGACCCGCCAGAAGGTTCCTGGATCTGGAGTCCCGACCGGCTTTCCCTCGAACAACACTGTCGTGCATCCATGCAGGAGCGGGCCGTACACGATGTAGGAATGGCCAACTACCCACCCAACGTCAGAGGCGGCCCAGAACGTGTCACCGGGATCGACGCCGTAGAAGTTCTGCATTGACCACTTTAGCGCTACTGCATGTCCGCCGTTATCGCGCACGACGCCTTTCGGCACGCCGGTGGTCCCTGATGTATAGAGGATGTAGAGCGGGTCGGTCGCCAGCACCGCAACGCACTCGGTTGGCTCGGCTCCCTCGATTGCCTCGTCCCAGGTGAGGTCCCGTCCGTCGATGAGGCTTGCTTCGAGTTCGGGTCGCTGCAGGATGACGCAGGCGGCCGGTTGGTGCATTGCCAGTTCCAAGGCGTCATCGAGAAGCGGCTTGTAGGCGACGGTCCGACCCGGTTCCAGCCCGCACGAGGCGGCAACGATGACCGTCGGTGTGGCGTCGTCGATGCGAGTGGCAAGTTCTTTGGAGGCAAAGCCGCCAAAGACGACTGAATGGATGGCTCCGATCCGGGCGCAAGCCAGCATCGCAACGACGGCCTCGGGGACCATGGGCATGTAGATGATCACCCGGTCACCCTTTTCCACGCCCAGCCTTCTCAGTGCGCCGGCGAACTGAGCGACCCGTTCGAGCAGCTCGGCGTACGTGAATGTCTGGACCTGCCCGGTCATCGGGCTGTCGTAGATGAGGGCAGCTTGGTCGGCTCGTCCCCGGATGACGTGGCGGTCGAGTGCGTTATAGCAGGTGTTCATCACACCACCACGAAACCAGCGATAGAAAGGTCGGCGGGTGTCGTCGAGGACGACCTCGTAGGGGATGAACCAGTCTATGTCTTCGGCAGCTCTCGCCCAGAACGCCGACGAGTCCCTTTGGGATGCTTCGTAGGTCCGTGCGTAAGACATACCGTTTCCTCCACGGACCACGGTACCGACTTGCGCGACGTTCTGCCTTGAGACTGTGGCCCTAATCGCTACGGGCAGAGTCCGTCATTGGTGATGCCTCGGCCGCACATCTCTTGCTGTTCAATGCTCTTGAGTGAGAACCCGTCCGAAGTGGGCGTGCCGAAGATGTGCAAGCGAATTCCGAACAATGCGTCGTCGCCGAGCCCGACGACATCGATCGTGATTTCTCCGAGGTCACCTTCCGAGGGCGCGACCGTGACCGTGATTCGCGACGGCGGATCTTCGGACTTCGCTACATCCGCTACGAGCATGCCGATGTCGCGCATGGTTGGGGCGCTCGGTGCGGTGCCGTTAAAACCGCTGGCTAGGTAATACGAAGTGGTGTCATGGACAGGGCCGAGCCATGCCATGAACGACGAGTTTGCCCATCCGGTTCTACCGCCAACCACGATCTCGTTCCATATTGATCGGGTGAGGAGGCGGTGCCGTCCCGTCGCGACGACCCGGTCGAAGAGTGGATCCAGTGTCGCGACGATCGGCTGGTCGGTGCCAGGACCGGATCGGACGTTGAGCACATCGTCAAAGGCCACGCCGACGACCCCCAGCACATCACCTTCGGCTGGCCCAAGGTCAAACGGCTCGCCCGCCAGAGTCGTACTTGTCGTGGTGGCAACGATCGTGGTGGTTGTGGTGACGGTCGTAGAGGTGGTTGAAGGCTCTGGGATCGTCGTCGTACCGATCAACGTCGCGGGTGATTGAGGAGTCGATGTTGTGGTCGACTCGACGACCGGAGGCGACATGACAGTTATGGAGGTGG
>JAGXFS010000072.1 GCA_024637275.1 Acidimicrobiia bacterium | reverse complement strand
CAACCGCGACGAGAACGCCGACGAACAGGGCGGTCTGAGTTGCTGATCCGAAGAGGTCCAGCTCAGCCTGGCTCTGTTCTGTGATGTCAAAGGCTTCCAGGATCGGATTGAGTGCGAAAGAGAGGGCTACAACGTTGACGACGGCGAGCGGCGCCACCCGGAGATCGGCGAGTCGGATGTCGAAACCAAGATCCGATTCCAAGTGGGCGCCGAGTATTTTGAGGCCGACTGCCAACGCTATTACTTGGGCGATGCTCTGAGCGGGCAGCGCCACATAGAAGAAGAAGTCGGCAGCGAGGACGTCACCTTTCCACATCAGCGAGGCGATCGCGGCCAGGAACACCCCACCGGCCGAGCCCGCCGCCCAGATGGCTGCCCAATGCCGGATCCTCCACTGAAAGCTCGCCGCGGTCGCGGGCATGCTTGAATTGGGGAGTGGCGGAGGTACCGACATTCGAGCCAGACTACCGGCGATGGATGTTTCGGTGACCCGTCCGTTTCCTGGTACCGTGGCAGCTTCTCTTGGCGGAGGTCATTGCAATGGAAATTGACATCGGTATTGGTAAATCTGGTAGACAAGCTTTCGGGTTCGACGACATCGCGATCGTGCCCAGCCGGCGGACCCGCGACCCTGACGACGTGGACATTTCGTGGCAGATGGACGGTTTTCGCTTCGCGCTGCCGATGTTGGGTTCCGCCATGGACTCAGCCATTTCACCTTCCACCGCGGTCACCATCGGCCAACTTGGCGGCCTGGGCGTTCTCAACCTCGAGGGCCTGTGGTCGCGTTACGAAGAACCGGACGAGTACCTTGCGGAGATCGCCGAGCTTGAACCAGAGAAGGCGACCAGGCGCATGCAGGACATTTATTCAGCGCCAATAAATGCTGACCTGATGGTTCAACGAATCCACGAGATGAAAGCGGCCGGGATCGTGACGGCCGGATCACTGACCCCCCAACACGTCTCTACGTACGCAGACTCCGTTCGAGATGCGGGCCTCGATATTCTGGTCATCCAGGGAACCGTCGTTTCGGCCGAGCATGTGTCGACCAGGGTGGAACCACTGAACCTCAAAGAATTCATTGCCCGATATGAATTGCCCGTCATCGTTGGCGGTTGCGCCTCCTATTCGACGGCGCTCCATCTCATGCGAACCGGAGCGGTCGGCATTCTTGTCGGAGTTGGTCCAGGAGCGGCCTGCACGACACGGGGCGTTCTCGGCGTCGGAGTGCCACAGGCGACGGCGATTGCCGATGCTGCTGGAGCCCGCATTCGCTACCTCGACGAGACCGGCCGATACGTTCACGTGATTGCCGACGGCGGGATGCGTACCGGCGGCGATGTGTCGAAGGCCATCGCCTGCGGAGCCGATGCAGTCATGATCGGTTCACCGCTCGCTTCTGCGTCCGAAGCCCCTGGCCGCGGCATGCATTGGGGAATGGCCACATTCCATCCAACTCTGCCGCGCGGTGCCCGCGTTCAGGTCGGGAACCTTGGCACGCTTCAGGAGATTCTGGTCGGGCCAGCCCACGAGAATGACGGCAAGCGGAACCTGTTTGGCGGACTCCAGATGAGCATGGCTACGACTGGATACGCTGACGTCAAAGAGTTCCAGAAAGCCGAAGTGATGATCGCCCCTTCGCTCCAGACTGAAGGTAAGTCGTTGCAGCGTGCCCAGAGCGTTGGGATGGGTTAGCCCTCCTCGATGGATAGACACGCCCAGAGCATTCTGGTCGTCGATTTTGGCGCCCAATACGCACAACTGATCGCTCGAAGGGTCCGAGAGGCCCACGTCTTTTCGGAGATTGTGGGGCGCGACATCACGGCTGATGAGATTCGAGCGAAGGCCCCAACCGGGATCATTCTGTCCGGAGGCCCGGCTTCGGTATATGCCGAAGATGCTTACGATCTCGATACGGCCATCGTTGGACTGGGCATCCCGATCCTGGGGATCTGTTACGGACATCAGGTACTTGCCCACGCTGCAGGCGGAGTCGTTACCCAAACCGGTGGCGGAGAATACGGCAAGACGCAACTTACGGTCACTGAGACCGACTCGACGTTGTTTTATGACTTGCCACTCGATCAAGAAGTGTGGATGAGTCACGGTGATGCTGTTACGGAGGTGCCCCCCGGTTTCCGGTGTGTGGCACGAACCGAGGGAGCCCCGGTCGCTGCCATGGAGAACGTGGAACAGCGACTGTACGGCGTTCAGTTTCACCCCGAGGTGGCCCACACTCCCCGTGGGTTCGACGTTATCAAACACTTCCTGTACGAGGTTTGCCAGGCCCAACCGACCTGGACCCATCACTCGATCATCGAAACCTCTATCGAGGAGATCCGCAAACAGGTAGGCGATGGTCAGGTGGTCTGTGGGCTGTCAGGGGGAGTTGATTCTTCGGTGGCCGCCGCGTTGGTTCAGCGGGCGGTTGGCGAACAACTGACCTGCATTTTTGTCGATCACGGGTTGATGCGACTCGGCGAAGGCGAACAGGTTGAGGAGACGTTCCGTCGCAACTTTCCCACCAACCTCATTCACGTCCGGGCCGAGGATCGGTTCCTTGCCAAGCTCAAGGGCGTGTCGGATCCTGAGGAAAAGCGCAAGGCGATTGGCGAAACCTTCATCCGGGTCTTCGAAGAGGTTGCCAAGGACCTGTCTGATGCGAGATTCCTGGTGCAGGGAACGCTCTATCCCGATGTCATCGAATCGGGGACCAAGGATGCCGCCAAGATCAAGTCGCACCACAACGTCGGTGGCCTTCCCGATGACATGAAGTTCGAGCTCGTAGAACCCCTGCGCGACCTGTTCAAAGACGAAGTAAGAGCGGTCGGCGAAGAACTCGGATTACCCGAAGAAATAGTCCATCGGCAGCCGTTTCCGGGGCCGGGCCTCGGAGTGCGAATCATTGGCGAAGTCACCAAGGAGCGCCTCGATATCCTGCGAGCTGCAGACGCGATCGTGCTCGAAGAAGTCAAGCGGGCCGGCCTCTACCACACACTGTGGCAGTCGTTCGGGGTGCTCCCGGCGGTCAAGACCGTCGGAGTTCAAGGTGATGGGCGAACCTACGCGTATCCGCTTATATTGCGGGCGGTCACGTCCGATGATGCCATGACAGCGGACTGGGCGAGGTTGCCCTATGAGTTGCTGGAACAGATCTCGTCGCGGGTAATCAACGAAGTACCGGGAATCAACCGGGTTGCTTATGACATCAGCTCGAAGCCTCCCGCCACCATTGAGTGGGAGTAGGTAAGAAAGCTCAAGAGTGGTCAATGGTGGGCCGATGATTTAGGGGTAGCTTCCGGTACTTGAGGCAATTGCGTGGACTTCACCGACAACCCCGAACTCCAAGCCATCTTCCGGGAGGAAGTCGGCGAACGATCTGCTGAGCTAGCCACGGCTATGCGCTCGATCGCCGTTCGACTTCTCCCTCCCGACGAGGCTGCCACCGCCCGTCGCAACGCCCACACCATTAAGGGAAATGCCTATGTGATGGGCTTCCAGGCAATGGGCGATGTGGCGAAGCTGGTGGAAGATGTCCTGAAAGAGGTTGTGGCCGAATCCCGACCTCAGACGCCCGAGCTCGGAGAACTCATCGCGTCGATTGCTGATCTATTCCCCGATGCCGTGGCGGCTGGTCCCGCATCGGACGTCCCCGCTCTTGTCCAGGCTATGAATCGTCTGGCTGCTCATATCGACGGCTCCGATCCAGGCCCAGGAGACGGAGAGCCGGCCCCCGCTCACGAAGCAGACAACGAAGGTCCCGGAGCCGATGTCGTCCAGATCAGTGATCGACTGGCCGATCGCGAAGCCAGCCAGTCGGGCGCGCACCGCTCTGACCTGGGTGGCCTCGTATCCAGCATCGTTACCAGTTTTTCCAGCCACGCCACGCGGGTGCCGACCACCGCCCTGTATCAGATGATCAACCGGGCCGTCGAAGTTCGGCTCGATATGGAAGTGGTGCTGGGTGCGCTACAAGCGGTGGTTGCGAGGCCCGACGATCGGCAAGTCTGGGAGGACGCGCTCCTCAAGCTGGAAGCATCGGTACTCCGGCTGCAGACCGACGCTCTTGATCTGGCCACGATTCCGATCTCCGAGATCACCGGGACGCTCGACCAGCTCGTGAGATATGTTGCCAGACGTACCGGAAAGAACGTCAAATTCGAAGTTGTTGGAGAAGACATCCGGGTCGACCGCCAGGTCGTCGACGCACTACGCGACCCGCTCCGGCATTTGGTCGTAAACGCCCTGGATCATGGCACTGAGTCTCCGCACGATCGCGCCATCGCCGGAAAGCCGCCGACCGCCACGCTCAAGGTTCAATTTTCCACCGAGAACCATGTGCTCCACATGGTCATTTCAGACGATGGACCGGGAATCGACTGGGATCGGGTCCAGGTCACCGCCGATGGGTTCGGGATAACCGGAGCCGGGGCTGCCACGGAGGACCTGACCAGGCTGCTGTTCCTTCCCGAGTTTTCAACGGTAGATCCCCCTCAAGAGATTTCAGGTGATGGCGCGGGTCTGGCGTCTGCCTACGAAGCCGCCCGGGTCCTCAACGGCGACATCCGCATCGCCTCGGACGAACATGGCACGGTCGTTTCGCTGGTTGTTCCGCGTTCGTTGATCCTCCAGGACCTGTGGATCGTGGAGGCCGAAGGCCAGGAATGGGGCATACCCGAAGCGTCGGTCATTACCGCGTTGCCTGCTACGGATGTTCACAACGGAGTTATGAGTTTCCGAGGAGCGCCGCTCGCCCTGCGCAGTCTCGCTTCGATCGTCGGGACGACGCCTACCACTCAACCCGATCAGGTCCTGGTCGTCGGGAGTCCCGAGGGCCAGGTCGGCCTGCTCGTTTCCGCAATCATCGGCCGTCGGCAGGTCGCAGTGAAGAGCCTCGGCCCGATCCTGCACGGTTCCCCGCACGTAGCCGCTGCCGCTCATCTGGGCGGTGAAGAAGTGGTGGTTGTCATCGACCCCCGCCAGATTGTGGTCGACGCCAAGGTTCCCGACGAGCCCGACGTCTATCGGCCGAAGGTCCTGATTGTTGACGACAGCCTCGGGGTGCGTCAGCTCATCTCAGCGACGCTCGGCGTGCACGGCTTCGACACCACCGTTGCCCCGAACGCAGAAGAAGCGCTCAAGATGCTGGTGGATTCGCCCGTAGATGCCCTTGTGGTGGATTTTCAGATGCCTGGCCAAGATGGAATCGAACTTATCCGACAGGTTCGGTCGGTGCGGCGTGCCCTTCCCATCGTGATGGTCTCGGGGGTGGCGGCCGCCGGCGACCAGCGTCGGGCCTTTGCCGAAGGCGTCGATGCCTATCTCGACAAAGCGGATTTCCGCCAGGGTGCCCTGGCCACCACGTTGTGGTCATTACTTGGCCAAGCGGTCGCGGAGGCCGGCCGATGAAGATTCTTGTCGCAGACGACTCGCCGGTGATCCGGACGGCCGTATCGGTCGTGCTGAGCGCAGACGGTCACGAGATAGTCACTGCCGAGGATGGTATCGGCACCATCCAGGCGGTTTACCGTGAGATGCCGGACCTCATCGTGCTCGATATCCAGATGCCCAGGATGACCGGCTACATGGCCTGTCGCCTCCTCAAAGAGGACTGGACTGTTGCGCACATTCCTGTGCTGATTCTCACTGCCCACGATTCCACCGAGGATCGGTATTGGGCGGCCAAGTCGGGGGCCGATGGCTACTTGACGAAAGAAGCGCTCGGAGATGATCTGGCGGCGGCGGTGAAGTCCGTTTCTGCGTCGCGGGCATTATCAGAGCTGAGTGGCGCCCAGCAGGCCGACCCGGTTGAGCTTGACCAAATGGACGTTCTCGAGCGGGTCACTTCGATGCTGGACCGTAAGCTCTTCGAAATGACCGTCGTAAACGACATCGTCACCCTGTCGACCCGACCGCTTGATCTTAAGACGACCCTGGTGGAACTGATGTTCATTGTGCGCAGGTTCGTGTCCTTTGATGTCGCAGCCCTGGCCCTGGTCGACGAAAAGGCCATATCGGTCCACGTTGACCGTGCGCTTAACGTCAATGAATTCGAATCGTTCGTGGACCGGTCAGCGGAGGAGTTAATCACCAGGGCTGACCTCAACTATGAACCCTCGGCGATGCAGGTGTGGCGATCCGACTCGATCGAGATGCTCGAGGTAGACAGTGAGAAACTGGCGTCGACATTTGCCGTAGAGTTGAAAATGCGTGGAGATGTAATCGGGTTGTTGTTGCTCGGGGCGACAACGGCGAATGCGTTTGCTCCCGGCGTAGCGAAGACGCTGCGCGCCATCAGCTCCCCGATGGCAACGGTGATCGACTCGTCGATCCACCACGCCAAACTGATCGAGGAAGAGGCACGACACAGCTTGTCAAGCCTCTATGACAACTAAGAACAACTAACCGAGACGCGCGACCGGCAGGTTGCGCAACAAGGACGACCATTTATGGATCTCCAATCAGCGTTCTTCGCTGTGCTGTCCATCCTCGTGGGTGGTGTTGGTCTCGTGGCGGTCTTTCTAGCAAGACGCCGCGAGCGAGCCGCCGTGCTCGCCGCCGAACGCGCCGCCCGCATGAAGAACGATTTCGTCTCGATGGTGAGTCATGAGCTGCGAACCCCACTGACGTCGATCTCGGGGTTCGGTTCGCTCCTTGCCGAAGGTTGGCAGGATCTCGGGGTCGACGAGGTCAACGAGTTCCTCAACATCGTCGTGTCGCAGGCCAAACATCTCGAAGAACTCGTCGAAGACGTATTGGTCATCCCGAGGTTGGAGGCCGGGCGTCTACGCCTCGAACCCGAATTGCTCGACATTTCGGTCCTCGCCCATGAGCTTGCCGCACTCACGTTCCGAGATTCAGACGCCGAGGCGCAGACGACCATTCCCGGTGGCGCCATGGTGTTTGCCGATCGCCGACGGGTCGGGCAAGTGCTTCGGAACCTTCTTGAGAACGCCAGAAAATATGGGGGAGATCAGGTGTTGATCGAAGGGGCCCACGTCGGTGAGTTGTTCATGGTCGTGGTCTCCGACAATGGGCAGGGTGTCAAGGAACACGAACGGGAGATCATTTTCCGACACTTCGAGCAAGTATCGAAGGGCGACAGTCGGGCTAATCAGGGGATTGGCTTGGGACTCCCGATCGCTCGTAACCTGGCAAGGGCGATGGGTGGCGACGTTTGGTACGAGCCGCGTTTTCCGGTGGGTGCCCGTTTCTGTTTCACGCTCAGAACCACCTCGGCCGATGAGCGAGTTGCGATGCCAGCCAGGGTGCAAATCACCCGCATGTGATTAGTGTCCCCTGGACCGGTTACCATCGTGGTCACGTGTTGTTTTCTGATCTTTCCAATCCAGCTGAATCTGATCTATTTGAAGACCTCAACCCGGTGCAAAGGGAAGCGGTCGCGGTCGTCGACGGACCCGTCCTCGTGGTCGCCGGGGCGGGATCGGGCAAAACCCGGGTCCTGACTTACCGGATCGCTCATCTCGTGCGTGATCTCGGGGTGGCCCCTTCGGGGATTCTGGCAATCACGTTCACGAACAAGGCCGCGAACGAGATGAGAGAGCGGGTGGCGCACCTCGTCGGGGGAGCCGTCCGGGCGATGTGGGTTTCTACGTTCCATTCTGCCTGCGTTCGGATCCTGCGCCGGGAAGCTCACCGATTCGGCTACCGATCTCAGTTCTCCATATATGACTCGGCCGATTCGCTTCGGCTCATCCAGATGTGCATCTCGGACCTTGATCTTGATTCGAAACGATTCCCGGCCCGCAACATCCGGGCAGTTATTTCGAACGCCAAGAACGAACTGATCGACTACGAGACCTTCCAGTCCCAGGACTCCGGGTTCTATCACGAAACGATCTCGGACATCTATCGGCTCTATCAGCAGCGACTCTTGGAAGCATCAGCCATGGATTTCGATGATCTGCTGATGCTCACGGTGGAGCTGTTTGGAGCTTTTCCGGAAGTACTTGAGGAGTACCAGAAACGTTTTGCCTACATCCTCGTGGACGAGTATCAGGATACGAATCTGGCCCAGTACCGGCTCGTAACGCAGCTTTCCGGGTACCACCGGAACATCTGCGTGGTTGGGGACGCTGATCAGAGCGTGTACCGATTCCGGGGCGCTGACATGCGCAACATTCTTGACTTTGAGAAAGATTATCCCGACGCCCGGGTGGTCGTTCTGGAACAGAACTATCGATCAACCGAAACGGTTCTCGACGCCGCCAACGCGGTGATTGCCAACAATCCGCAGCGCAAGCCGAAACACCTGTGGACCGATCGCGGTCCTGGCGAGAAGATCACTTACTTTCAGGGCGACGACGAACACGGCGAAAGCGCTTTCATCGCTGATCAGATCTCCGGGTTCGAGGAAGCCGGAAGGTCGCTTGACGACATTGCTGTCTTCTATCGGACCAATGCCCAGTCGCGTGTCATAGAGGACGTATTCGTCCGTTACGGGATTCCCTACAACGTGGTCGGCGGGCTGAAGTTTTATGAGCGGCGTGAGGTCAAGGATGCCCTCGCTTACTTACGGGTGCTCGTCAACCCGGACGATCAGGTGGCGTTCAAGCGCATCATCAACGTTCCGAAGCGATCGATCGGAACGACGTCGGTCGGTCACGTGGATCGGTACGCCCAGGCCAACGGAATCAGCTTTTATCAAGCTCTCAGGCGAGTCGACGACGTTTCGCAACTAAATGCCAGGGCGCTCGGACGAATCAAAGACTTTCTGCTGCTGTACGACGCTCTCGTGGCCAAGGCATCGATCGGTGGCCCTCAGGCGGCGCTCGACTCGGTCCTGGTCGATTCCGGATATCTCGACGAGATCGAAGCCGAACGCACGGTCGAAGCGCTCGGGCGGGCCGAGAACCTCAGAGAGCTTCAGTCTGGCATTCAGGACTTCGTTGGTGGAATGGAGGGGTCTCTCGTTGACGACGTCGAGTGGGACGACATGGACGGACTCGACCAACTGCAGTCCTATCTCGAGGCCGTGTCACTCGTCGCCGACGTTGACGACCTCGAAGACGGGTCCGGCGCTGTGACTCTCATGACGCTCCACAATGCCAAGGGCCTAGAGTTTCCGGTGGTATTCGTGGCAGGGATGGAAGACGGGGTCTTCCCCCACATTCGCAGTCTCGGCGACCCCGCCGAACTCGAAGAAGAGCGCCGACTCGCCTACGTGGGGATTACCCGGGCGATGGACCGGCTGTTTCTGACCCATTCGGTCAGCCGTATGCTCTTTGGTCAGACGAACTACAACCCACCATCCCGGTTCCTCAAAGAGATTCCCGAGCATCTGTACGTTCGGGCGGAGCGTCGAACACCGCAAAGGGTCGAGAAGCCCCGCCAGACGGTCGACGCCTCCGATATCACCATCGGGGACCGCGTCCGCCACGATAAGTGGGGAGCCGGAATGGTCATGGATATCCGCGGGACCGGCGACCGGGCCGAAGCCGATGTTCGATTTGAGAGCGAAGGCGTCAAGCGACTGCTGTTGGCCTGGGCACCCATCCGCAAAGCCGATTGACGGGTAGCCCATCTGCCTCGACCGAAGGTAACGTCAGTAGACTCGCTGGGATGCCGCGCAGGATTCTTATCGCCAAGCCAGGACTCGATGGGCACGACCGGGGAGCCAAAGTGATTGCCCGAGCCTTGCGGGATGCCGGCTGTGAGGTCATTTACTCAGGACTGCACCGTACCCCCGCACAGATCGTGACCATGGCGCTCGAAGAAGACGTCGACGCCATCGGGTTGTCGACGCTGTCGGGGGCTCATCTCACGCTGTTTCCGCTCGTTATGGACGAGCTTCGAGCGGCCGACGTTGAGGATATGGTGGTGTTCGGGGGCGGGGTGATCCCGTCAGCCGATGTCGACATCCTCCTCGGGGCCGGTCTCGCAAGAATCTTCACGCCCGGATCGGCATTGGCTGACATTGCCGGGTGGGTTATGGCCAACGTTCCCGAACGGTAGGCGCAGGAGCGAGTCGCGACTCCGACGACTTTGCTGATTGCAGGTTATCTGGGCATAATGTGTTTTCCCCGCAACACCTCACCAGGAGTTTGGTCATGGAAGTATCGTTACGCGCCGAAGCCGGCCGTCAGCAAGGCAGCCGAGCCTCTCGTCGTTTGCGCCGAGCCGGTTCAGTGCCAGCCGTTCTCTACGGACACGGCAGCGAGCCACTCCCGATCGCCGTAGACCATCGCGAATTCGCAGCCATCCTTAAGGGAGAAGCTGGCGATAACGCGATTATTTCGCTTGACGTCGACGGCCACGGCACGTTCACGACGCTGGCCAGAGAAATCGTAAAGAACCCGACCAAGCCGTTCATCAACCACGTCGATTTCCTTCAGATCTCGCTTGATGAACTGGTGACCGTAGAAGTCGACCTTGAGTTCATGGGAGAACCCGTCGGCGTGAGAAACGACGGCGGGATCGTCGAGACCATGCGGGTCTCTGTCGAAATCGAAGCTCTTCCGACCGCGATTCCTGGCCACATCGAGGTGGACATCAGCCACCTCGAGATCCACGATTTGCTCACGATCGCCGATCTGCCCCAGATCGAAGGTGTTTCTTACCTCGACGAAGAAGACACCCCCATCGTCACTGTCTCCATTCCGTCGGCGGTTCTCGCCGAAGAGGATGCGGCTGTGGTCGAAGGCGAAGAGGGCGACAAGGAAGCTGCTGCTGAGACCGACGAAGACGCCGATGAGGCTGAATCCGAAGACAGCGGCGAATAGCCCCTCCCAGGACCGATCGGCCACGATGCACGTAGTCGTTGGTCTGCACAACCCGGAATCTGCCTACGCAGGTACCCGCCACAACGTCGGGGCTGAAGTCGTTGACGAATTGGCACGACGTTGGGACTTCTCGATCAAACGAGGCCCGATGCGAGTGCGGGCCATGGTTGGTCGAGGCTCGGTTGGTGGTGAATCGGTCATCCTGGCGCTTCCAAACGCCAACATGAATCTGTCCGGTCCCCCGGTCGCATCCGTCCTGAAGTACTTCAAAGCAGATATCGGTGACCTTATCGTCTGTCATGACGATATCGACCTTCCCTTTGCCAAGCTGCGCCTCGCCGGGACTGGCGGTGCCGGGGGGCACAACGGCGTCAAGTCGGTGGCCTCGGTGCTTGGAACCAACGAGTTCTGGCGCCTTAAGATCGGAGTCGGCAGGCCGCCGGGTCGAATGGATCCAGCCACCTACGTGCTTAAACCCTTCGCCAAAGCCGAACGTTCAGAGATCGACCTGCTGGTCCACGATGCAGCGGACGTCGTTGAACGTTTCCTCACGGATCAAGCAGGTGCCATACAGATGGCCGGGGAGCGGCGCCCGCCGGATTCAGTCTTGTAGTCTCGCGGACCATGGCATTTATCGGTTCGCTGGACCAGGGCACAACTTCCACCCGCTTCATGCTGTTCGACGAGGCTGGGAAAGTCGTCGCATCGGCCCAAAAGGAGCACGAGCAGATATTTCCGCAGGCCGGATGGGTCGAACACAACCCCAACGAAATCCGAGATCGTGTCGATCAGGTCATTGATCAGGCCATGGTAAAGGCCTCGGCCGTTCCATCGGACCTGGCCGCGATGGGGATTACCAATCAGCGGGAAACGACCATGTTGTGGGATCGGGTCACGGGAGATCCGATTGGAAACGCGATCGTCTGGCAGGACGTGCGAACCTCCAACATCTGTAACGAACTCGCCGTCGAGCACGGCCAGGATCGGTTCCGGGCTAAGACTGGCCTTCCCATAGCGACTTACTTTGCCGGACCGAAGATCGCTTGGCTGTTGGACAACACTGATGGTTTGCGAGCTCGGGCCGAAGCCGGCGAGATTGCATTCGGCACGATGGACTCGTGGGTGGTTTGGAATCTGACCGGCGGCCCTCGCGGCGGTTTGCATATCACCGACGTTACGAACGCGAGTCGAACGCTGCTGATGGATCTGGCGACGCTTCAATGGGATTCCGATTTGCTCGGAGCGGTCGGGGTTCCTCGAGCCGTCTTACCGGAGATCCGCCCGTCGGTACAGGTGTACGGGGAGGCGACCGGTCGGCTCGCGGGGGTACCCATTGCCGGGATCCTCGGCGATCAGCAAGCTGCCCTGTTCGGGCAAACATGTTTTTCGGCGGGTGAAGCCAAGAATACCTATGGAACGGGCTGTTTCATGCTCTTGAACACTGGCAACGATCCGGTCCCGTCGGAAGCGGGTCTGCTCACAACCGTTGCGTATCAGTTGGACGGTGAAGCGCCCGTGTATGCGCTGGAAGGTTCCATTGCCATCGCCGGAGCGCTGGTCCAGTGGTTACGAGACAATCTCCAGATGATTGATTCGGCCGAAGAGATCGAAACTCTTGCCGCCTCGGTGCAAGACAACGGCGGTGTCTATATCGTGCCGGCCTTCAACGGCCTTTTCGCTCCCTATTGGCGTGACGACGCCAGGGGGGTGATCGCCGGGCTAACGCGCTACGCCAACCGGGGTCATATCGCCCGGGCAACCCTCGAAGCGGTCGCCTTCCAGACCAAAGAGGTCCTGGACGCCATGTATCTGGATTCGGGCGTAGAGCTAGCGGCACTCAAGGTTGACGGGGGCATGGTCGGCAATGAGCTCCTGATGCAATTCCAGGCAGATCTGCTTGACGTCCCGGTGGTTCGGCCCGCCGTATCAGAAACGACTGCGCTTGGCGCGGCATATGCCGCCGGGCTTGCGGTTGGATTCTGGCCTGACTTTGACGCACTCCGGTCGAATTGGTCGATCTCGAAGCGGTGGGAACCGAACATGAACGCCGAACGCCGGGCGGCCGAATACGCGTCGTGGAAGAAAGCAGTCACCAAGAGCTTTGACTGGGTGTGACTGCCGCCTACAAGCCTTCGACGATCAGCTCGGATTCAAAAGCGTCCAGTTGGCTTGCGGTTTCGCGGTCGGACCATCCCAGAGTTGCGGCGAGTTCATCGGCGATCAGTTTGGCGTCATCCCTGGCGTGGTTTCGCGAAAACCAGGCTGCGTGCGTTCGCCGGAGCGCAAAGTCACCAATGGTGGCGGCTCCTTCGAAGTTGGCTGCGTACCTGACCTCGGCCAGGACAGTTGTCGCGTCGGACAGGGAAGCGCCGAGTTGATGATCTTCCTTGATGGTCGAGACAATGTCTTGGGCTCTGGCTCCATACCGCCTGAGCAGGTTCCGGCTATGTGCCGAATCCACGCCGAGTTCGGCGAGTTGCCCGGACACAATGGCATCTGCATGCGAGCCGGCCGCGGCGCCAACCAGTAGTTCCACGTCGGTCTTCGAGGGTGCGTCAGCCTTGAGGTACTGGGCGGCTGCGTCGACGGTTTCCTCAGCAATTCGACGGTAGGTCGTCAGCTTGCCGCCCGCCACCTGGATGTAGCCCGGAGTAACCGTGATTACCTCATGGCCGCGGGAAGCCTCAGCGGTCGAGCCGCCATCGTCCATGAGGGCCCGCAGGCCGGAGAAGGCCGAGATGGGCTCGATGTCGCCGACATCGAGGTACATCTTCAGATGCCTCATCAAGTAGTCGACGTCGTCGTCGGTGGCGCGAGGGTGAGCAGGGTTCTCGGTATAGGGAGTGTCGGTTGTGCCGACCATGGCGGTGTCGAGCCATGGCACGACAAACATCACTCGCCCGTCATCGGTCTCTGGCAGGAGTAACGCCTCGTCGCCGAGTCCGATCTCGGCCTTGTTCATGATGAGATGCGCTCCGGCGGAGAGCCGAACGTCAGCTGCCTCAGCTTTTCCGGCCGGGGGAGGTTTGAGGGCTCCTGTTGCAGCAATAACGCTGCGGGTCTTGATGGTGAATGTGGCGTCCGAGAGCTGGTCGGCGACGTGGACCAGGAAGCCGGTCCCTCTGCGTTCTATTCGGGTCGCGGTCAGGTGGTTCACGGCGAGAGCGTCATATCGTTCGACGGCCGTTTTGATGACCGTGAGCACAAGACGGGAATCGTCGGTCTGGGCGTCCATGTAGCCAAAGCCACCATTCAAGCCATCAGTGAGCAGGGTCGGGACAGACGCCAGAAGTTCCGAGCGCGAGACGGCCCGGTGGGATCCACGAGGGCGGCGTCCCAACGTGTCATACAGCAGAAGCCCGATGCGCATCGCCAGGGGGGCCAATCGGGGAGCCGAGGCCCACGACGGCAGGTCGGCCAGTCTGCGGCCTCGGTACATTGGGATGAGGAACTCGAGTGGGTCGTACAAGAAGTCGGCCGTCCTGGCCAGGATCTTCTGTTCGGCCAGGCCTTCGTGGACGAGACCGAACTCAAAGTGAGGCAGATAGCGGATCCCCCCGTGGAAGAGTTTCGTTGAGCGACTCGAGGTGCCCGACGCGAAATCGGACATTTCGACGAGACCGACCCGCAAGCCGCGGGTCGCCGCATCAAGCGTGGACCCCGCTCCGATAACGCCGCCACCGATGACGAGGACGTCCAGTTCGTCGGTGTTGGCTAGCTCCTTGAGATGCTCAGCGCGGGTCCATGAGTCAGACATACTCAGAACGCTAAGTTCGGTTTGGTTTGCATCCAAATCACCGCTGGTGGAACAGCCCCACAACCGAGCGCGGTACTATCGACCATCATGCGAGTTTCCGTGTCCGATCAACTAGCGATTCTGCGGATGGTGCTGGTTCCCGTGGTCATGGCGCTCATCATCAGCGATGTTCGGTTGTGGGGGGCGGTTCTCTTTGTCGTGGCGGCCATCACCGATTTCCTTGACGGATATCTCGCCAGACGCATGGGTCAGCTCACCGTACTCGGAGCGTTCCTTGATTCGACGGCGGACAAGATGCTGGTCACCGGGACCTTCTTGGCGCTCATTGCGGTAGATCGCGCTTCGATCTGGATCGCCGGCATCATCATCACCCGGGAGTTCGCCGTTCAGGCACTTCGAAGCCTGGCCGGGTTGCAGGGGGTTCACGTGCCGCCGTCGATCTGGGGCAAACTCAAGGCCAACGCCCAATTCATTGCGCTGGGGTTTGCAATTATCAGAACCGGTGATCGTATTGGAGGCTGGTTCTTTGATGAGTATCTGATGGGAGTCGCCGTGCTGCTGACGCTTTATTCGGGGTGGGACTACATCATGACGTTCTTTGCCCGTCGCGCGGAGGTCTGATGCGGATCGCCGCCGTAACGGGCGGGTCGGGGACCGTTGGGACCGCAACGGTGCAAGAACTCATTGGATCGGGATGGCAGGTGCGTGCGCTGGCTCGATCGGATACGTCCGCAGCGGCGTTTCCGGCCACAGTTGAGGTAGTGCGTGGCCACGTCGGAGATCCGTCCTCGGTCGCCCAACTGGTGGCTGGCGCCGATGCCGTCTTTCACATCGCGGGTGTAAACACGATGTGTGTTTCGGACCGTGCGGCGATGTGGGCTGTCAACGTCGAAGCGCCGCTGGTGGTGTACCAGGCCGCCGAGCAGGCATCCGTTCGTCGGATGGTGCATATCTCCTCGGCCGCCGCCGTTGGTAAACGGACCTCGTTCTATGCCGAAACCAAATGGGCAGCTGACGAGCGACTCCGGGGCGCGGCCGCCTCCGGTGACGTGGAATTGGCGCTGATCGCTCCGAGTTCGGTTCAGGGACCCGGACGAACCACCGGCACCGGGAAGCTGATTCTTGACATCGTCAATGGTCGGGTGAAGTTCATGATCGATACTGCCGTTTCGATTGTTGATATCGCGGACTGTGCTCTGGCAATTCGACTGGCTGCCGATGCCACGATCGGGCGGGAACGGCTGGTGGTCTCAGGATTCACCGTGACCATCAGAGAAGCCCTTGAGTTACTGGAACGGACGACCCAGCGTGAGTTATCCGTTCGCTTCATCCCGGCCGCGGTAGTGCGATCGATGGCGTATCTGGGGCCACTGCTCGGGCCGATCGGCCGTCGAATCAGTGTCGATTTGTGCCCTGAAATGATCCGGACCATGGCAGTTGATCACATCCACGACGGCTCGGAAGCCGCCCGGCAGCTGGGTATGAGCTATCGAACGGCTGCCCAAACCTTTGAGCGTTTGATCGGCTGGGCAGACACTCGGGAGGTCGGCTAATGGTGGAAAGTTTGACACCCGGGGCGGTCAACGAGTTCATCACAGAACAGTTTCCTTCCGCCGCCGCAGCGGGAACAAAGTGTGTGGCGATCGGCCCTCTTACCGCCACGGCCTGCTGGCCATACGACCCAAGCCAACTCCGGCCAGGTGGATACATCTCGGGACCAACTCAGTTTGCGCTCGCGGACGCCGCTTTGTGGTTTGCCGTATTCACTGTGGTTGGACTTCAGCCAATGGCGGTCACCGCTCGTATGTCCATTGACTTTCTCAGACCGGCGATGGGTAAGGACCTGTATGCAACGGCTGAGATCCTGAAAGTGGGGCGGGCCGGGTTGGTTGGGCGTGTCCGCCTATGGGTTGGCGAGGACACCGACACGCTCGTGGCGATAGCCACCGGTACTTATGTTGCCCCGGGCACCACGGACCGTCGCGTCGACTGATGATCGCCACACTGGCGCCGCTACGATGCGTTCCCGCATATGAGTCCTCCGCTTCTGCCTCTCGTCGACCGCTGGTCGGCCCACGAACTCAAACAGCTACCTGACTGGTTCGCGATTGTGCCCGCGGGAAGGGCATTTCTGCTGGCTGGCCTGGCCGCTCACGCCGAGCATCCGATCCTGGTGGTCGTGGCCGGAGAACGCGAAGCCGAAGAATTGGCCGACGACCTGGCGCTCTTCTCGGACCGCACCTTTCACCTTCCGGCATGGGAAACACTTCCATTTGAACACGTCAGTCCAAACGTCAGCACAATGGCTCATCGGGGCCGCGCTGAGTCCGTCCTGAGTGGCGGCAAGGCAGGCGATGTCGTGGTCGGGTCGGTCAGGGCTGTAATCCAGCGGTTGTCGCCCACCAGACCGCACCCATTCCGGGTCACGCAGGGCGCCGAGGCGGGATTTGACGATCTGGTTGCGTGGCTGGCTGACAGCGGCTACCAGGGCGTCAGTCGCGTCGAGAGTCGTGGGGAGTTTGCGGTACGAGGCGGGATCATCGATGTATTCGGTGCCGGAACTGCCCAGCCGGTGCGGATCGAGTTCTGGGGAGATGAGGTGGAATCGATCCGGGAGTTCGCCGTCTCATCGCAGCGATCCATGGGAGCTGTCGATCACGTTTCGCTGCACGGAGCCCGCGAGTTTCGTACGGACCCCGATATCCGGGCTCGGGCAGCCGAACTGGTCTTTGAAGAACCCTGGGCGGCGCACGCCTGGGACCGGATCGCCGAAGGGGTCAGTTTTCCCGGCATGGAATCATGGATGCCGTGGTTGGCCGAACCGGACAGCATGCTGACCAAAGCCCCGGACCGGGTATATCTATTTGATCCGGTGCGCTGCATGAACCGGGCGTCCGAGCTTATCGGCGAAGAGCGAGACCTGGCGGTTGCCCTGGCGCCGACCTGGGGAGCTGGAGCCCCCGAAGCGGGCGATCATCCGTCGCTCTATCTCGACTTGAGCGCCGAATTGAGCCGGGTTGAGGGGATCGTTGTGCAGGCACCGTCGCTGCCTACCGGCCCTTCCGACTACATCGTTGACGTCAGCAGCCTTGACGCTCAGCCAGGTGTGGCCGAATCTGTGGCCGCCGGTCTCAAGCGGCTGGCTGACCGCGAAATCGTTACTGTCGTAGCCATGGACGGCGCAGCTGCCGCCGACCGAGTGGCTCGGATTCTCGGCGAGGAGGGGTTCGCTCTTCCTCGACTCGATGTTCTCGAAAAACCCACCGCGGCCATCACGTCGATCGGGATCCATCAGGGGTTCGTGATGTCGGGACCGGGCGTCGCCGTGGTCGGCGAGCAGCAGATCGCCGGTAGGCGCCGTGCGCATCGCCGAACGACCGCTCGAGCCGGGCAGGGGTCGGGTCCGGGCTATCGAGACCTGGCAGACGGAGACTTCGTCGTGCATCATCGCCACGGTATCGGTCGGTTCGAGGGGCTCGTTACGAGGACGATTTCAGGGGTCGAGCGCGACTATCTGATTATCGCCTATGCGGGGGCGGACAAGCTCTATGTGCCAACCGATTCGCTGGCCGCGGTTCGTAAGTACACGGGAGGCGAAGCACCGCGGGTTTCTCGTATGGGCGGTGCCGACTGGGAGAAAACCAAGGGCAAGGTTCGCAAGGCGGTGGCGGCCATCGCTGAGAAGGTCGTTGACCTCCATCGGCGCCGGGCTGCGGCGGTTGGCTATGCGTTCGGCCCGGACACACCATGGGAGCAGGAGCTAGAAAACTCGTTTCCCTTTGAGGAGACTCCCGATCAGCTGACGGCGATCGGGGACGTCAAGCAGGACATGGCCGAAGGCAAGCCGATGGATCGTCTGATCTTCGGAGATGTCGGATTCGGCAAGACGGAAGTTGCCATTCGGGCAGTGTTCAAGGCGGCCGTCTCGGGTAAGCAGGCAGCCGTATTGTGCCCGACCACCCTGCTGGCGCAACAGCATTTTCAAACCTTCTCCGATCGCTTCGACCCGTACCCGATCCGGGTTGAGGTGCTCAGCCGTTTTCTCACAGCTGCTCAGCAACGGGTGGTGCTGGCCGGAGTAGAAGCGGGCGACGTAGAAGTAGTAATCGGAACCCACCGGCTACTTTCCCAGGACGTGAACTTCAAGAACCTCGGGCTGATGGTCGTGGACGAGGAACAAAGATTTGGGGTTGGCGCCAAGGATCGGTTGAAGGAAATGAAGGTCGGCGTCGATGTGTTGACGCTCACCGCCACACCGATTCCTCGTACTCTGGAAATGGCGCTCACGGGAGTCCGCGACGTCAGCCATATTCGTACGCCACCCGAAGATCGGCATCCCATCCTGACGTATGTCGGACCGTACGATCGGATGTCGGTGTCGGCCGCCATCCGCCGGGAGATGCTCCGGGAAGGCCAGGTTTTCTATGTGCATAATCGGGTCCAGTCCATAGACCGGGCAGTCGCCCAGCTGCGCAGCCTCGTCCCCGATGCCCGATACGCGATAGCCCACGGGCAGATGTCGGAAGGTCAGCTCGAGCAGGTCATGCTCGATTTTTGGAATCGCGAATATGACGTGCTCGTTGCCACCACCATCATTGAGTCGGGCCTGGACCTACCCCAGGTCAACACGCTCATTGTGGAGCGGGCTGATTTGCTTGGCTTGGCCCAGCTGTATCAACTGCGCGGGAGGGTTGGACGATCGGATCAGCGGGCCTACGCCTATCTTTTCCACCCGACAGACCAGATCATGTCTGAGGACGCTCACCGGCGCCTGGAAGCCATCGGCGAGCACTCCGATCTTGGATCTGGCTTCGACGTGGCCTTGCGCGACCTGGAGATCCGGGGAGCGGGCTCGATGCTCGGCGAAGTCCAGTCCGGTCACATCTCAGCGGTCGGGTTCGATACTTACGTCAATCTGGTGGCAGAAGCAGTCGGCGAGTTGGAGGGATTCAAATCCGAGACGACTGACGATCCTCCCGAGGTTCGGATAGATCTGCCGGTCGATGCACATCTGCCCGATGAATACATCGCCGATCAGGCAGCACGGATTGAGGCCTATCGACGGCTGGCTGCCACGCTGACGTCTGACCAGGTGTCGGACGTCGCAGCCGAGTGGACCGATCGGTACGGTGAGCTGCCACCGAGCGGCGACTCGCTCATTGGTTTGGCCAGGCTCAGGACCGAGGCCATTCGCGTTGGGCTCACCGAGATCGTAAAACTACGAAATGAGATCAGAATCGGACCCGTCGATCTGTCAGATTCTCAGGAAATCCGCCTCAAACGCCTGGCACCGAAATCGGTACTGCGCGCCGGCGAGGGATCTGTCTTTCTGCCTGCCCCACCAGACGCCAAGGTGGTCGAACATCTCATTGGCTTTATCCAGGCAATGTGGGCTTGACCGTTTTCGTTTGGATCCGCGCTAATGCCTACCATGTAGGGGCAACATCGACTTCAGTCGAGTAATTCAACTTTAAGGTGACTTCGTGAAACGTTCCATTCTTCTCGCTACCCTGCTCGCGCTTGTGGTGAGCGCCTGTAGCTCGGGGTCGGCCGCCGTCGTAAACGGCACGACCATTTCGACCGCCCAGGTTGCTGACCTGCTCACCGATCCTGCGGCACCGGACCAGGCTGCCTTCAACGACATGCTCTACCAGGTCATCGTCGATCAGATCGTCTCGAAGGCCGCTCAGGACCAGTTCGAGATTTCCGTTTCGGACGAGGATGTTCAAAGCGGCATCACCGAAATTGAGGACTCATTGGCCGGTCAGGGTGTCACCCTGGATGTGGCCCTCAGCGAAAACGGGTTCAGCGAGGCGGTCCTCCCGATGATCGTCCGCCAGGATCGGATCCAGACCCAGCTCACTGAGCGTTTCGCGGAGCAAGCTCCTGAGCCCACCGAAGAAGAAATCCAGGCCACTTTCGACGCCGGTTCGGCCGAACTCACCGAGGTCTGCGCCAGGCATATTCTGGTCGAAACAGAAGAATCCGCCCTGGATATCTACGATCGGGCAGTGGCAGGCGAAGACTTCGCAGCTATGGCGACCGAACTGTCGACGGACACCGTCTCGGGCGCCGAAGGCGGCGATCTCGGCTGCTCATCTCCCGGCGGGTACGTTGCTCCGTTCGCGGCGGCTGTCATGGAAGCGCCGCTCAATGAGCCGTTTGGGCCGGTTGAGTCGGAGTTCGGTTTCCACGTGATTCTGGTTTCGGAAAGGACGCTCCCGGAACTCTCGGAATACCGCGACACCATCGCTACCAACCTCAAGTCGGCCAGCGCCTCAACCCTCCTCACCGAGTGGTACGTCAACGAAATCCGCACCGCCGACGTTCAGGTGGCAGACTCATATGGCACGTGGACTCTTCCCGAAGATACGACGCAGCCTCCGACCATCGTGGCTCCCTGAACCATCGACTCGTAATCGTTGGCGTTGGGCCGGGTGAGCTCGATCGGCTCCCCGGCTCGACGCGTGACCTTCTGCTGGACCCGAGTTTCCGCCTGGTCGTCCGAACGATCAGACACCCGGGATTAGCCCAACTCGCCGCGGCAAGGGACGTCGTCTCCGGCGATGACCTCTACGAATCCGAAGACGACTTCGAGGCGGTATATGATCAGCTCGCCGCCAGGGTCATGGGTTATCACGACCAGGGTCCGGTCATTTTTGCGGTCCCTGGTAGCCCGTCGGTGGGGGAGTTCACCGTCCCACGAATCCGCCGGTTCGCCGCAGAACGCGGGGTGGCAGTGGAGATGATTGGAGCGGAATCGTTCATCGACGCCATTTGTGCCGAGATCGGGATTGATCCGCTTGAGCGCGGATTGCAGGTTCTCGATGGGCGAGACCTTCCAGATCCGCTCCCGCTGCACGTTCCGACCATCATCGCCCAGGTAGATGTGCCGGTGGTCGTCGCCGACGTGCTCAGCCGCCTGGCTGACCTCCTCGGGGAGGAAGCACCCATCACGGTGGTCACTAACGCGGGCGGGGAGAACGCCCGGATTGAAACTCGACCGATCCACGATTTCGACACATCGATTGCGTCGCTGCGCACGAGTCTGGTGATTGAGCCGCAACGACCAACGGGATGGCTCGGCGTCATCGAAATCATGCGAACCCTGCGTCGAGAATGTCCATGGGACGCCGAGCAAACCCATCACTCGCTCATCGCCAATCTGACGGAGGAAGCGGCTGAACTGGCCGAAGCCCTGGCCGCGCTTCCGGCTGACAAGGATGAACCGGATTTCGGTGCCTACGCCGATGTCGAAGAGGAATTGGGTGATGTGTTGCTGCAGGTCCTGTTTCATGTCACCATCGGCGAGCCCTCCGGCGCCTTACGTGCCGACGCGGTTGCCCAGACGCTCATCGACAAGCTGACTGAACGACACCCGCACGTTTTCGGCGATGAGTCGGTCGACAATGCCGAAGATGTTCGCGACGTCTGGGAGCGGGTCAAAGCCGCCGAGAAGGGAAGGCGGGGGCTTTTTGACGGCGTAGCTCGGAACCTCGAACCGCTTACGAAGGCCGCCAAGGTACAGGAGCGGGCGCGCCGCGTCGGTTTTGACTGGGATACGACCGATCCGGTGTTTGCGAAACTCCGCGAAGAAATTGCCGAGTTGGCCAACGCTGAGACGGCAGAAGGGCAGCTGCACGAACTTGGCGATGTCTTGTTCACCGTGGTCAATCTCGCACGACATCTGAAGATCGGGCCGGAAGTGGCGTTGCGGACCGCGGTTGCGCGGTTCGAGGCACGCCTGGAATGGATGGCGTCCCAGGGTGATCTGGTCGCGGCCACCAGCAGTGAGCTTGAACGCTGGTGGGAAGCGGCAAAAGACACCGTGGGATAACGGGTCGTGGTAACTTTTGTTTCACAAGGAGGGTCCGTGACGACGCACATCAGCGAAATCTGGGCCCGTGAGGTCCTCGATTCCAGAGGAAATCCAACCGTTGAAGCTGAAGTTCGCCTTGCTGGAGGCGGGTTTGGCCGGGCTGGGGTACCGTCTGGAGCATCGACCGGGGCACTCGAAGCCATCGAGCTTCGAGACGGCGGGGACCGCTACGGCGGCAAGGGCGTTACACGGGCCATTGCCAATATCAAAGAGACTATTGCACCGGCACTTGCGGGCGTCGACGCTACCCGTCAGGAGCTGGTCGATCAGATCATGCTCGATCTCGACGGCACGCCGAATAAGGCCAACCTGGGAGCCAACGCCATTCTGGCCGTCTCGTTGGCTACAGCCAGGGCCGCGGCCGGGCAGCTCGACATTCCCCTGTTCAAATATCTGGGTGGGCCGGCGGCACGGGTGCTTCCGGTTCCGATGCTCAACGTTCTCAATGGTGGGGCACATGCCGCCAACTCGGTCGACATCCAAGAGTTTATGCTCGTTCCGGCTGGTGCGCCCAGCTTTCGGGAAGCTTTACGGGCCGGGGTCGAGGTGTATCACTCGCTCAAAAAGGTCCTCACGTCGCAGTCCTTATCAACCAATGTGGGGGATGAGGGCGGTTTCGCGCCCGACCTGCCATCGAACCGGGCCGCCCTGGAGTTACTCGCCGAAGCTATCGAGCAGGCCGGGTACAAACTTGGTGACGATATCGCCTTAGCCCTTGACGTGGCCGCCTCTGAAATCTACGAGGACGGAACGTACCGCTTCGAAGGCAAGCAGCTCAGCGCCAACGATATGGTCGATTACTACGTCGGGCTCCTGGAAGACTTTCCGTTGGTGTCCATCGAAGACGGGCTTGATGAGGCCGACTGGGACGGATGGAAGACCCTTACGGCCCGGCTTGGTTCTCAGACCCAGCTGGTCGGTGACGACTTGTTTGTGACCAACGAGGAGATCCTGCAACGAGGGATTGACGAGAAGGCCGCCAACGCCATCTTGATCAAGGTGAACCAGATCGGGTCGCTCTCTGAAACCTTGCACACGATGGACACTGCGCTCGGTGCCGGGTTTGCCCGGATGGTCTCGCATCGTTCGGGAGAAACCGAAGACAGTTTCATCTCGCATCTAGCGGTCGCCACCAACGCCGGTCAGATCAAGACCGGGGCCCCCAGCCGGGGCGAGCGGACCGCCAAGTACAACCAGTTGCTGAGGATTGAAGAGACCTTGGGGAGTGAAGCGCGCTACGGCGGCTGGTCGACCTTCGCCGGTAGATCGTGACCCGCAGTCGTCTCCAGACGGTGGTCCCGATCGGCCTCATGCTGATTCTGGCGGTCATCGTCACCAATGTGTTCCCGTTCCGGGTGATGCTGGCGCAAGAAACGAAGGTCGAAGTCGCCCAGGAATCGCTGGCCGATCTCGAGGCCGAGAACGGCCAGTTGCAGAACAAGATCGAAGCGCTTTCGACCGACACCGAGTTGGAGCGGATCGCCCGTAAGGACCTCGGGTATGTCCGTGAGGGTGAAATTGCCTACGTCATTACGACGCCTTCAGACTATGTGCCGGCCGCCGAACCTACAATCATCATCCCCGAGCGTCGGCCGTGGTGGAAGATGATGACGGACTTTCTGACCGGCGAGGACCTTGTCTCTCGATAGCGACGAGACCGGCCATCGAGACGGCACCAGCCGGCGCCAGGTCGACAGTGCAATAGCCGCCGCCCAGATCGAACGGCCCTTGCGCGCTTCGAGTGAAGCGAGCGCCCGCTGTTCGCTCGGTCTCCCTACGGTCATCCGCGTTCCTCCCGTTCTTGATGACGGCACGCCCTTCCCCACAAGGTTCTGGCTTACCTGTCCGCTTGCCAACAAACGGATCGGACGACTCGAAGGGGCCGGGGGAGTGAAGGCCATGGAGAGCGCTCTTGACGAAGATCCAGATCTTTCAGCGCAAATGGCGGCCACCCACCGCCGGTACGAGGTCGAGCGCGACGCATCGATACCGGTCGATACCATCCACCGACCGTCTGGTGGTGTGGCTGGCCTGACCGTTGGTGTCAAATGTCTCCATGCCCACTACGCGGACCACGCGGCGGGGAACGACAATCCCGTTGGAGCGCTTGTCGCTCCCTGGGTGGAACCGCTGGACTGTGAGATCCCTTGCGTTACCGAGGTGGATGGCGTTGCCGCCCGGAATCCGGCTTGGCGTGAACCAAAGTGACCCGGGTTGCGGTCGGGGACATTGGAACTAACACGGCGCGGTTGCTGGTGGCCGACGTCGAAGGCTCAGACGTCGTCGAAGTCGAGGTGCGTACCGAAGTAGTTGGTCTCGGCCGGGGACTGCACGGCACGGGACAGCTGCAGCCGGACGCCATCGAGCGGGCGGTCAGCGCCCTCGGATCGTTTTCGAATGCGTTCGCTGATGCAGACTTGTCAATCATCGTTGCGACGTCGGCTTCGCGTGATGCTGTGAATCGGGAAGCCTTCTTCGATGAAGTCGAGCGTGCTTGTGGCGTTCGCCCGACGCTCATTAGTGGTGACGACGAAGCGCGTTACTCGTTTGAAGGAGCTTCCCAGGCGGTGCCGGACCGTCGCATCACCGTTATCGACATCGGGGGAGGATCCACGGAATTCGTGACTGGCCGGTCCGGCGTTGAGGCGTCGGTGAGCGTTGATGTGGGGTCAGTGCGTCTTACCGACTTGTATCTCGGTGTCGGCCCCGTATCGGCCGAGAAGCTCGCCAGCGCTCGGTCGGTCACTAAGACGTTGTTTGGCGGGGTCAGCGTCCAGGACGCCGAAGCCGTGGTCGGAGTTGCCGGAACGTGCACCACCGTGGCGGGGACACTGCTCGGACTGAGCTCGCACGATCGGTCGACCGTGCACTTGTCGACCATCAGCCTGGAAGGCGTCGAAGAGCTCCTCGGAATGCTTGCCACGCTCCCGACGGAAGCGATTGCCGGCGTCGGTACGATCGGGATCAAGCGAGCCCCGGTGATCGTCGGTGGCTTGGTCATTCTCGAGGCAGCCTTGCGGACTGTCGGAGCGTCCGCGATGGTTGTATCGGAACGGGACTTATTGCACGGGGTAGCCGTTGGATTAGTGTCCGGTTGACAGTAGGCCCCGGTGGCGGAATCGGCAGACGCAGTGGACTTAAAATCCACGGCCGCAAGGCGTGGGGGTTCAAGTCCCCCCCGGGGTACCGGTCGGGTTGGCGGCGCGCCACACCATCAGGAAATGTCTCGTGGTTTCCGGCGCCCGTGGATCAGCCCCGGTGCGAACCGGATGAGAGGAGGACCATGCGTAGCAATACCGTCGGGCTGGCACTGCTGGTCGTGCTGTTGGCAGGCGCCTGTCTCGGAAATGACGCTTCCTTCAACAGTACGGGTCCGACACGGCCAGCTGGCTCTGCCGGCATCGTCCAGTGGTCGGACCCGGCTCATACCGCCGATCTCGGTGGTGGTTGGACGGCGCGGGTATGCGAGGGCGCGGGAAGTTTCCTGTGCATCGAAAGAGAAGGTGTCGCAGTCGGAACGGTTGAGGCGCTGTCGTTCCCGCTGAGTTCCTTTGAAGACCTCAACCCGGCGGCGGCGACGTCCGTCAAGCTTAATGCCTTTGCCGAAGGCTTCCACGAGGCGGTTAGATCAGACCGGACCGCAGGATGTCCCTCCGACTACGGGGTCGAAATTCTGGGACCCGAAAGGTTCCGACTGGCCGGCGAGCCGGGCATGTTTTACGGCTTCGTTGGGACTCTGGGCGACGGGGCGCCCTCAGAGTTGAATCTCCAGTACGCCAGCATCGTTGGAGACCAGGTGATCGTCCTGGCCGCGATCGCGTACGACGAGGGCGGATGTCCAGGGCGCGATGACCTGAGTAACTGGGACTCGATCGCCCTCTCGGAGTTCCGACCATTTCTCGAACCCGCTTTGGAAGATTCGCCTCTGCCGGTTGGTGGCGGTTAATCGCCGTTGGGGCGACTGGCGGTAGCGTCGGGCAGGCCGGGTCGGAGAATCGTCTGGAGGGTGGGACGTCATTAGGCTCGCGACATGGACGCACCGCTAACCGATAGTCGCCGCTCGTTTGTTGGTGCGAACACGATCCTGGCCGGATACGAAAATTATGTGGCTCGTTTTCGCGTGATCACGTCGCGGGCCGAAGTCCGGTTTCTTCAGCGCGACTGGCACGGGATGCAAGCTGATGCGTCTGAACGACTCGGCCTGTACCGGGATGTCGTTGATGAGGTCCTGGCGGACATTGAGGCTCTGCTCGGCGAACGGACCGAAGATCAGTCGATCTGGGCCCCCATCAAAGCCGTGTTTTCTGCATTGATCTCGGATCGGGACGACTGGGATATCGCCGAAACTTTCTTCAATTCGATCACCCGTCGCGTCTTCACCACCGTGGGGGTAGATCAGGCTATCGAGTTTGTCGACACCGACTTCGACACCCCACCGAGCCGATCATCGGAGCCGGTCTTCCTTGCACTCGGACGGGCCAAGTCGGTCGCGTCGATGGTTGAAGCGATGCTGGACCATTGTCCCTTCGATTTCGCCGACCGCCCGGGAGATGTCGCGGCCGTCACGGACCGCATCGAAGGACGACTCGAACAGGTTGGAGCTCTGATGAGCCTCGATGGAGCGGAACTGGTCCGGTCTATCTTCTATCGGGGACAGGCTGCCTATCTGGTGGCGCGCCTACATTCGGGTTCCCACACGATTCCCCTGGTCATGGCTTTCACCCACGATGACGCAGGTGTTGCCATAGATGCCGTCCTCACCCAGGAACATGAAGTCTCCATCCTGTTCTCGTTCACCCGATCCTATTTTCTCGTCGACGTGGCCAGGCCTTACGACTTGGTTCGATTCTTGAAGCGCCTGATGCCCCGAAAGCGCGTCGCCGAGATCTACATCGCTATCGGCTACAACAAACACGGCAAGACCGAGTTATATCGGGACCTCCGCCGCCATCTGGCCTCCACCGATGAACAATTCGAGATCGCCCGAGGCACGAAGGGTTTGGTGATGATCGTCTTCACGATGCCGGGATTCGACGACGCCTTCAAGATCATTCGCGACAAGTTTCCCCCGCAGAAACGCACCACCCGCCGAGCCATCATGGACAAGTATCGGATGGTTTTCCAGCACGACCGGGCGGGGCGACTGGTAGATGCCCATGATTTTCAGCACCTAGAGATCCAACGCTCAAGATTCTCGGATGGATTGCTTGAGGAATTCGCGGCCGAGGCGGCCGATACGATCGAAGTGCACGACGATGTCGTTGTCATCAAACAGGTGTACGTGGAACGGCGAGTGATCCCGCTCGACATCTATGTCCGAGAGGCCGGGGAGCGGGCGGCGGGGGCAGCCGTCCTGGACTTCGGGCGGTCCATCAAAGACCTGGCATCCACCAACATTTTCCCGGGTGACTTGTTGTTGAAGAATTTTGGGGTGACCCGCCACGGGCGCGTCGTGTTCTACGACTATGACGAGTTACGCCCGCTGACCGACATGCGTTTTCGAAAGATCCCCGTCGCCCGTGATGACGAGGACGAGATGGCCGCTGACGCCTGGTACAGCGTCGGCGACACGGACGTGTTCCCGGAGGAACACGAGCGCTTCCTGGGACTCTCTCCGGCGCTGAAGGAGGTGTTCCTGTCAGAACACGTTGACATGTTCTCTCCCGAGGCCTGGCAGAACATTCAGCGACTTGTGGCTGGTGGCGAACTACTCCACGTCTTGCCGTACGAGGAATCCGCCCGACTGCCGGATCGGCCGCGCTGGACCGGTTGGTGAAATCCGGCGCCAGGCCCACAAACCTGGGAGAATGACCTGGCATGGACACCAAGTGGATTATCCGGGGACTCCTCATTGGGACGCTGGCGATCGGCGCGTTTTACGCCTACGACAACTATGTCTCGCCGTTTGACTCAACTCCCGATGTGGTTGGGTCGCTCATATCCGACGATGCGATCGTTGTCACGACCGAGCCACGGCTGACCTTCGCCCCGGCGGATCGACCAGCCAACGTTGGCATGGTTTTCTACACCGGTGCCCGGGTGGACCCCGAATCGTACGCACCGTTGGCCCGACAGATTGCTCAGGGAGGCGTCCTGGTAGTTGTGGTGAAGCACCCGTTCAACTTCGCCTTCCTCGGGGTGTCTGAAGCTGGAGACGTCCTGCTTGAGCATCCCGAGATCACCAACTGGGTCATGGCTGGTCATTCACTCGGTGGAGCGATGGCTGCTGAGTTTGCCGAGCGTAACCAACGAATCTCGGGATTGGTTTTGTTAGCGGCCTATCCCGGCGAGTCGTCGAACCTGGCGTTCCGCAGCATCCGAACCCTGGTGGTCTATGGATCCGAGGACGGCCTCGCTACGCCAGCAGAGGTGGAAGAAAAGGTCAGCGCCCTCTTGCCGCCCAACACCGAGCTGGAATTGCTTGACGGCGGCAATCACGCTCAGTTCGGAAGCTACGGAGCCCAGGCAGGCGACGGAACAGCTGCCATTACCCGCCAGGAGCAGCAGGACCAGACCGCGGCCGCCATCTTGAAGTTCCTGCGGCCTAATCGTTCGTGAAGTCGGCAGTACCTGAGCAACGGATTTCGACGCTGGTCGATCGGCCACCCAGCGGTGACTATGTCCTCTACTGGATGACCGGCTACCGACGCCTGCGGTCGAACTTTGCTCTGCAACGGGCTGCGGATTGGTCCCGTTATCTCGGATTACCTCTTGTCGTGTTTGCGGCACTGCGAAGTGACTATCCATGGGCGAGCGATAGGATTCACGCATTCGCGATTGACGGCATTTCCGATGTGGTCGCTGGTTGTGCAGGCCGGGTGGCATGTGTCGCCTACATAGAGCCCGAACGGGGAGCATCAAAGGGCCTGCTCAAGCGACTGACGGAAGGGGCGGCCGTGATGGTCGGCGACGACGCTCCCGTTTTCTTCCTCCCGGCTGCCCGCCAGGCTGCTGCGGAGCAAACGCAATGCCGGTTCGAAGTGGTCGACCACAATGGTCTCGTTCCGATGGCAATCACGGATCGGGACTTCCGGCGCGCGGTCGACCTTCGTCGATTCAATCAACAAGTGCTGCCCGACCACCTCGATGACTTGCCCGATTCCGATCCCCTGGCCGGCCTACATGCCGCGATGCCACCTGGCGTCGCGGCCGTGATGGCGGACTATCCGAGTGCTCCGGTGCAACGAGATATCGTCGCTGATCTGCCGATTGACCATAGCGTTGGTGTCACACCGCTGGTAGGAGGCGAGCAAGCAGCTCAAGCTCGACTCGCCGAGTTTGTGATCTCGGGTCTGCTTCGATACGACGAGCGAAATCAACCAGATGCGCAAGCCGAGTCAGGGCTGTCGCCATTCCTGCACTTCGGTCAGATATCGGTCCATGACGTTTTTCGCGCGGTGACTCAGGCGGAGGATTGGTCCCCGACCGAACTGAGTCCGTCCGCAAGAGGCGGACGCAGCGGCTGGTGGGGCTTGTCTGAGCAAGCTGAAGGCTTCCTCGATCAAGTCGTCACGTGGCGCGATATCGGGTATCGGGCTGCCTACCGGGACAGTGCCTACGACCAGTACGACGCTTTGCCGGATTGGGCCAGGCGAACCCTGGAAGAACATGCTGCCGATCGGCGTGAATATGTGTATTCCCTCGACGAGTTCGCCCGCGCTGAGACGCACGACGAGGTCTGGAATGCCGCTCAGCGGCAACTCGTCGAAACCGGGACGATCCACAACTACCTGAGGATGCTGTGGGGAAAAAAGATCTTGGAGTGGACCCAACACCCAAGGGTGGCCCACGATGTCATGTTCGAACTAAACAATCGGTACGCACTCGACGGGCGGGATCCTAATTCTGTCTCGGGAATCCATTGGGTGCTCGGTCGGTTTGACCGTGCCTGGGGGCCCGAGCGCGAGATCTTCGGCAAGGTTCGCTATATGACTTCGCAGTCGACGCTTCGGAAGCTCAGATTGAAAAGCTATCTGTCGATCTATGGTGCAAATCTGCCGCTTCAGCTGGACTGAGCGGGTCGCCAATTCACCTAGGCTGCTTCTGTGATCAACGCCACCCTTGCTGACTTGTTCGACGAACTCGCTGAGCTCACCAAACTCGAAGATCAACACCCTCAGTCGTTCCGGGCCAGAGCCTATGAGTCCGCCTCACGCTCGTTGCGCGAGCTCCAGCCAGACGTCACGACCTTGACGAAAGCGGAGCTCATCGGCCTCAAAGGGGTCGGAAAGTCCACGGCAGACAAGATCGCCGAGTTCGTTGACCGGGGCGGAATCGAAAAACTTGATCGGCTTCGGGCGGCCTTCCCACCTGATTATCGACAGATGGTCAAGAT
>JAGXFS010000071.1 GCA_024637275.1 Acidimicrobiia bacterium | reverse complement strand
TCGCCAGCACCCGATTTTCCCAACTACTACTACTCGGTGACCAACCTCGCTGAAGGCGCTTCGATATACACCGACTTTCGCGAACAAGTGACTGCCGATTCTGGTTCCGACAAGCTTGAACTCAATTACCTAGCGGATCCGCCGCCGGTTGCCGTGCTGTTCTATCCAGTTCGCTGGTTGTCGTATGAGGCGGCGTGGTGGTCGCTCATCGTGCTGTCGGGGTTGGCGATGATGCTGACAGTCGCGATCACGGGACGCGAACTTGGCGTAGCCGGAAACTGGGTGATCGCGGGCGCTTCGCTCTCCCTTCTCACAACGAGTTTTCGGTATCTGACGTTGACGAATCACTTTGAGGCGTTGCTCGCCCTTCTTGCCGCGGCCGGCTGGGTCCGGCTTCGTCGACGAGGGAGCCCGGGGGTCTATTGGGGGCTTGCGGCCTCGCTGAAACTCTTCCCAGCGTTGTGGACCGTGGCTCTCGTGCGGAATCGTCGTGCGGTCTTGTCGGGGTTTGGAGCGTTCCTGGCCGTAATGCTCGCCGCAGTTAGCGTTGTTGGTGTCAACGACTTTGCCCGGTATGTCGGGGAGGTGGTGCCGCTTGCATCCCAGTGGTACGAGGCGACCGGGAACTACTCCCTCATGTCCGTCGGCACATTGATCGGCGGGACGCCAACGGGCTGGGTATTGACGGCGGCCGGTGCCGTCGGGTTCGGGTGGACGGTGTACCGCCTGGGTGACCATCACGATGCGCTGTACGTTGCCGGGGTGGCGTGGTCATTGTTGCTGTCTCCGCTGAGCTGGCTGAACTACCTGGTCATTGTGATCTCACCGCTCATGGTCGCCGCTGCGAGCATCGACTGGACCAAGAGGCGGCAGCTTTACCCGGGCGTGCTGATGTTGGCGGGCTTGCTCGCGTTGCGGCCGATCCTTGCGTTCGACTCGGTATGGATCAACGTCGCCCTGTCGCGCATTCCGACCGTCAGCCTATTGCTTCTCGCCATTTGGGCGCCGAGGCTGATGGTCAAACGAGCGGTGGTTGGGACGTAGGAGGAAACAGCCTCACGATTGGGGCGGCATGAGTGAGCATCGTCGGACGGATACCTAGATGTATTTGCCTGAGACATGGGGAACCGGTCGTGGGAGCGACCCGTTGCTCTTGAGTACCGGGAGCGGGACTTGAACCCGCACGTCTATACAGACAATGGATTTTGAGTCCATCGCGTCTACCAATTCCGCCATCCCGGCCGGTTCCAGGATTCCGCGTGCTAGCGGTGATCCGGGGCTGAGATAGTATCTTCGTCGTGCGCCGCATCGAACGCAAGATCATGAAAATGAACGATCAATTAGCCGCGTTGCGCGAAGACCTCCGACTCTTGACTGAAGAACTCAACTACCACCAACATCTCGATGACGATGCGCAGCGCGATGCTGCTCTTGGCGATGCTGAGGATCGAGCTCTGGCCTACGAAACCAACAACGACCGACTCCGATTCGAAAGGCTGGTGCGCGAAACCCAGGCTCGAATCGATAAGACGGAGATCCGCAGGGCTCGATTCCTGACCGATCTTGGTGACCTATGATCGTCAGCTATGCCAACGCTCGCTCTTCTTGACGGTCACTCGCTCGCCTACCGCGCCTTCTATGCCTTGCCAGAGGAGCTAGCTACAACTTCGGGTCAAGTGACCAATGCGGCCTACGGATTCATGCGGATGCTGGTGAAGCTGCTCGGTGACCATCGCCCCGATCGGCTGGCCGTCACGTGGGATGTCGGGCGTTCCACGTTTCGCACCGAGGAGTTCGCCGAATACAAGGCTCAGCGCGAGTCGGCGCCCGATCATTTTAAGTCTCAGCTTCCCCTGATCGACGAGGTCCTCGACGCCTTAGGAATCAAACAATTCCGAGCACCAGGGTTCGAAGCCGACGACGTGATTGCGACGTTGGTTCGCAAAGGTGTGGAAGAGGGGTTTGATGTCTTGGTCGTAACCGGTGACCGGGATAGCTTCCAGCTCGTCAACGACCATGTCCGGGTTGTCTATACGCGTCGCGGCATCTCCGATATCGTTATGGCGACTTCGGAGTGGATCGAGGGTAAGTACGGCGTTCGACCGGATCAATATGTCGAGTATGCCGCGTTGCGTGGCGACAATTCCGACAACCTTCCGGGCGTTCGCGGGGTTGGCGAGAAAACTGCGGCTCGTTTGATTGCCGATTATGGAGGTCTCGAAGGCATCTTTGAGCATCTCGATGAGATGACCCCGAAACTGCGCGAAAACCTTGAAGAGGCGCGCGAACAGGCGTTCCTGAATCGAAGGCTCATGAAACTTGTAGACACGGTGCCGCTCGATGACGTCCAGTCGGACCACCTGGTGTGGTCTGACTGGGATGAAGGTGCTACCAAGCGGTTGTTCGAATCGCTCGAGTTTCACACATTGTGGAGTGACCTATTAGCCGTTCACCCGGGTGGGTTGGCACCCGCCGGAGCGGTCCTTACGCCGGACGTCGATGTCATAACATCGTTGGATCCTGTTCTGGATCTGGCGCAACCCGTCGGGATTGCGCCAGTTTGGGACGGCGGTCGACTTGATGGGCTTGCCTTCGCCGACGGTGATCAACACGCTTTTGCACTCAGAGACCTCGCAGTTGCCGAAGCCTGGCTGGGCGATGACCGGATTACCAAGACGGTGCACGACAGTAAAGGGCTGATGAGAGCGCTCGGCGCCATCGAACTACGGGGCGTTGTTTTTGATCCGTCCATCGCTGCTTACGTTGTCAATCCGACCGGCCGGGCGTTTGGCCTCGAAGAGCTTGCCGATCGATTCCTTAATCTTGAGATCGACAGTGTCGACGCTGCCGAAGAGCCCGCACAAGGTGCTTTCGACTTTGACGACAATGGCGGCGTAAACCTCGACGCCGCAGGGCGGAGAGCTATAGCCACAAGTTTGCTATTTGAACCTTTGTCACGTGCACTTGAGGAGCAGGCTTCGACGGAACTGTTCGATGACATCGAGATGCCGCTGGTACCCGTTTTGCACGCGATGGAAGTCAGGGGGATAGGCGTGGATCGGCAGTATCTCATCGACCTTGGCAATACACTGCGGGCCGATCTGGTGGTTCTCGAAGCAGCCATTCACGAACTGGCAGGCGAAACCTTCAACGTCAATTCGACGGCGCAGCTACGCACCGTTCTGTACGACAAGTTGGAATTGCCTGTCCTCAAGAAAACATCGAAAGGAGTGCCGTCGACGGATGCATCGGTTCTGGCCAAGCTCGAACACCCGATAGTCGAACAACTTCTGAGATACCGCGAGCTAGAGAAACTCCGATCGACGTACGTGGATGGGTTTTTACCGCTGATCACGAGTGACGGTCGGATCCACACCACGTTCAATCAATTGGCAGCCGCCACCGGTAGGCTTTCTTCGGACCATCCAAACCTCCAGAACATCCCGGTCCGGTCCGAGACTGGGCGCACGGTTCGGCGCGCTTTTGTTGCCGGACCCGGGAATACGTTCGTCGTGGCCGACTACAGCCAGATCGAGCTGAGGATTCTCGCTCACATGTGTCGAGACGACGGGCTCCTGGCGGCGTTTGGATCGGCAGCCGCCGATGTCCACACGGCGACGGCTGCCTCGGTATTCGGGGTTCAGCTAGACGAGGTAACCGTCGAACAGCGGCGCCGGGCAAAGGCAATCAATTTTGGTCTGCTCTATGGGATGGAGGCCTACGGGTTGTCTGAGCGTCTCGAGATTTCCCGGGACGAAGCCAAGGAGCACATCGAGACCTATTTCGCGAAGTTCCCGGATGTCCAGGCGTTCATGCAGTCCATTGTCGACGGTGCCAAGACAGTTGGCTACACCGAAACCGTGTTCGGTCGCCGCCGCTACCTCCCTGAGCTTCGGTCGGACAATTGGCGGATTCGTCAGATGGGCGAGCGGATGGCTCTGAATGCCCCGGTGCAGGGAACGGCGGCGGACATCATTAAGCTGGCGATGCTGGCAGTTGAGGAGCGCCTGGCGGGTACGTCCGGACAACAACTTCTGCAGATTCACGACGAACTAGTAATCGAAGTAGCTGAATCTGACGTGGAGAACGTGACGAGCCTGCTCGTGGACGCGATGGAAGGTGTGGCGGACCTGGCTGTTCCGCTTAAGGTGGATGTCGGGGTAGGCCGGACGCTGGCGGACGTCAAGGCGTGAATCATCTTGGCCACGGGAATTTCCACTGCTAGGCTTCCCAACGCCTCGTGGCTAGACCGCGGGAGCTTTCCTGGAGGTAATAAACAAATCAATGTCTACCGATAACGACGCCGCGTCCAATCCGGACGAGGTAACCACCGAGCCGACGACCACCGAAGTCGAGGCTAGCAATACTGAACTCCCCGGCACTCTAGAAGTGCCAGCACAGCCGGAGGCCGATCAATCTGACGGCGCCCCGGTAGCGGCGACCGACGATGAGCCAGGTCCGGATCTCGCCGATACCGCAGCTGCGTCTCCATCTGACTCCGCCCCAGCCGACCCGGAAGAACCCGTCGTCGCTGAGGTTACTGAGATAACCGATTCCGAAGTTCTGGAAACGACCGATGCGGTCGCCCAGCCTGATAGCTCCGACGAATCCGCCGCGGAAGCTGCCGATGAGCCCGCTCCGGAACCTATCTATGACGGTCCCCCTGCCATCGTTCCGACGCGTATTTCGGACCTGCCAGACAGTATCGCTGATGATTTTGAAGCCGCCATTGAGCACACCATGCTTGAGTTCAAGGAGGGCGACATCGTCGAGGGCGTGGTTGTCGCCATCGAGAATGACGAGGTCCTTGTTGACATTGGTTACAAGAGCGAGGGTGTCATCCCGCTGAGCGAGTTGTCGATTCGCAAGGCTGTCGATCCATTAAGCGTCGTCGAGATCGGTGAAACGCTCGAAGCGCTGGTCCTCGATAAGGAGGACGAAGAAGGTCGCCTGATTCTCTCCAAGAAGCGCGCTCAGTACGAGCGTGCCTGGGGCAAGATCCAGCGGATCACCAACGCCGGCGGCACCGTGACCGGCCCGGTTATCGAGGTCGTCAAGGGCGGACTTATCGTCGACATCGGCCTTCGAGGATTCTTGCCAGCGTCGCTCGTGGAGCTGCGCCGAGTTCGGGATCTGGATCCGTACGTAGGAGAACTTATCGAGGCGAAGGTGATCGAGCTCGATCGAAATCGCAACAATGTCGTATTGTCCCGGCGTGCCTGGTTGGAAGAAGCTCAGGCAGAGCAACGCCAAGCGTTCCTCGATGACCTCCAGGTCGGCGACGCTCGCCCCGGGGTGGTTTCATCTGTTGTCAATTTTGGTGCTTTCGTAGACCTTGGTGGCATGGACGGGCTTGTGCACGTTTCTGAGCTTTCGTACCAGCATGTCAACCATCCATCCGAAGTAGTCAAGGTCGGTGACGAGGTCCAGGTGCGAGTGCTCGAAGTGGATCGTGACCGCGAGCGCATCTCCCTTTCCATCAAACAGACGATGGAGGATCCTTGGGAGTCATTCGCCCGGCAGTTCTCGGTCGGCGACAACGTCAGCGGTGTGGTTACGAAAACCGTCCCGTTCGGCGCCTTCGTGTCGGTGGGTGATGGTGTCGAAGGACTCGTACACGTCTCGGAGATTGCCATGCACCGGGTCGAGTCGCCTGAACTGGAATTGTCGCTCGGTCAGCCAGTAGAGGTCAAGGTGACGGAGATGGACAATCAGCGCCGTCGTGTCAGTCTTTCTATCAAACAGGCTTTGCCTGGATACCAGGAAAGACCCGCCACCGAGCAGGCAGCCCCGCGGCGTCGTCCACCGGAGCGACACGAGTTTGAGCGGGAGACGGAGTCGACCGAGGAGACCGAAAGCGCCTTCAACGTGGATTCGTCTCTTGAAGCAATTCTACAAGAGCTTAAAGAGCGCGGCATAGGCCGCCGATAGTAATTGAAACGGGTGGGCCAAGTTGGTCGGCTCGATTCAAAAGCATCGGTTCGTTATTGGCCTGTAGTAGTGTTTTCACAGGACAACGGCGAGCCAGGATTGTTGGCTTTGCGAAGAGTCTCCAAGCCTAATAAGACCGCATTCGAGCATGGTCTCGCGTGCGTAAGTGGATGAACCAAGGGGGGATAGGTTTTGGCTGTCAAAGAAAAATCAGCGCATCTGTCCCGCGTGCTAATTCGGAGTGTCAAGAGGAGAAGTCGTGGGTAAAAGGGTAGTAGTTCTCGCAATTGCGATCATTCTCGCTGGATTGGCAGCGCTCGCCGTGTGGCAGGTGCTGACCAACGCCGAAGATGCCGCCAAGGAAGGCCTAAAAGAGACGGCTGTGTATCGCACGACCGTCCTTGTTCCAGAAGGTACCGAAGGCATCGTCGCCAATGCCAACCAGTGGTTTGTACTCTCAGTGGAAAATGAGAAGTATGTTCCGCTCAACGCCATTACCAACGAGGCAGACCTCCAGGCATTCGTACTCAACAACATGGTCGCGGCTGGTCCCATCTCAGGAAACCAGATCCTGACTTCTGACCAGTGGACCCCGATCACCGAAGATGTCCGCCCGTTGGCAGACGTAATTCCGAATGGCAAACGCGCTATGACCATTGCCGCACCCGGCAACCAGGGTTTGAATGAGCTTGTTCAACCGGGTGACCGGATCGATATGATCGTGACCGGCGAAGTCGAACTCATCGGATTCACTCCGGTCGACGGCCTTGGGCTCGGCGAGGTGACGCCAACCGATGGCGCCACCGATGGCGCCGTCCCCGGCGGCCAGGGGGTCGACACCGACGGTGACGGAACACCGGACATCGTTATCCCACAGACCACAAAAACGTTGAGCCGTTATGTCCTACAGGGACTGACCGTATTGGCAGTCGGCCGCGAGCTAGTGCCAGACGAGGACGCCGAGATAGTTGTCACCGTGCCGAATGCGGTACCGGTTGAAGGCGAAGTGGCGGCTCCCGAAGACGGTACGCGAACGATGCTGACCCTCGAGGTTACGCCTGACCAGGCTGAGAGAATTGCTTTCGCCTATGGCTTTGGTCAGATATGGTTGACGTTGAGCCCGACAGACAATTTTGCGGCAGCAGAGACAGAGGGCGTTGTTATCGAAAACCTGTTCTCAGATTTCGGTGTTCTCACGACGCTGTTCCCGCAGCTCATCGAGTTCGAAAAGCTGCTCGGAGGTCAGTAAGTGAGCTTTGACGACTACGACATCGTTGTTGTCGACTCGGACGAAGAGTTCTTGGCGGAAGCCAAGGCCGTCTTCGAGGGAGTAGTCACTACGGCGCGCAGCGTTGCAGACGCCCAGCGCCTCGTTGAGGCGGGCGATCTGGACCTGCTCGTTCTTGGCCCATCGAATGCCCATGAGGCCGCACTTGAGTCCTTCTCACTGTTGCTGGAGCTCGACTCGGACTTGCCGGTCGTCCTGGCCACGGGAACGATCACAGCCCAGCTGCTACGCGCCGCCCTTCGATATGGCCTCCGTGATGTCATCCAGGCACCTTTCTCCGCAGAAGAGATTCATCAAGTGCTGCGAGACTCCGAACGGCGATCCAAAAGACGGATAGCACCAGTTGCTCCCGTAGAACCGGTGGGGCCGAAGGCAGGCCGGGTCATCACAGTCGCGTCTGCCAAGGGCGGATCGGGAAAGACCGTGACAGCGACGAACCTTGCGCTATTGCTCGCCCGAGACGCGGGTCCTGGCAAGGTGGCAATCGTTGATGCCGATCTCCAGTTCGGGGACGTTTGTTTGGTTCTGCAACTCGAACCGAAACTCACGATCTTCAACGCGGCCCAAGAAATCGATCGACTTGATGACTCACTTATCGATTCACTGCTAACCAAGCATGTTGAGGGAGTGTCCGTTTTGGCAGCTCCGCTAGAACCTGCTTTTGCCGATGAGGTGTCGACAGCCGTCTTGATCGAGGTAGTTACCCGACTTCGCGACAAATTCGAGTATGTCGTAGTCGACACAGCATCGCTGCTCGATGAGTTACTGCTGTCGCTCCTTGAGCGTGCTGATGACGTCATCTTCATCGTGGACATGGATCTTCCTAGTGTGAAGAACGCCAAGCTGGCGCTCGAGACCCTGCGGCTTCTGAAGTTCCCGTCGTCCAAGATCAAAGTTGTACTTAACCGCTCGAATGCAAAAGCTCGCCTGGATGAGGGCGAAATCGAGCGATCACTCAAAATGAAAATCAGTGCCAGTATCCCATCAGATGGACTTGTGCCGGCTTCGGTCAACGAAGGTCGACCAGTCGTCTTGTCTGCGCCACGGTCGAAGGTTGCCAAGGGTTTTGAATCGGTCGCGGCGCTCATCCTGGGAGAGGTCGCGGAATCTGCAAAAGTTTCCAAGCGACGCTGGAAATAGAGTTACGAATGGGGACCAGCCATGGCATCATTGTCTGAACGGGTAGCAGCAGCAAAGACAGCGGGAGACGACCGTCCTGATGGTCGTCGCGAAAGCATGTTTCGCGAGTTGCGGGGCAAGCTGCATTTTCGCGTTGTTGAGGAACTTGGGCCGACGCTCTACGACCGGCAGATGAGCGACGCCGAACTCCGACTGCGTGTCGTTGAGATGCTCGAGTGGGCCGTCGACCAGGAACAAGGCCTGCCTCTCACCTCGGCTGACCGTTCCCAACTCATCAATGAGATCGCTTCGGATGTACTCGGTTACGGGCCGATTGATGCCATCCTCAACGACCCGGACGTCACCGAGGTCATGGTGAACGGACCGAATCAGATTTACGTTGAGAAGCTGGGAAAGTTGACCAAAACTGACATCCGGTTTGTCGATGCTACCCACCTGCGTCGAATCATCGACAAGATCGTCGGTCAGGTGGGTCGCCGCGTAGACGAGGCGACTCCCATGGTCGACGCCCGTCTTCCAGATGGTTCACGTGTTAATGCGGTGATCCATCCGTTAGCGATCGGCGGGCCCTTCCTGACGATTCGTAAGTTCTCAGTTGATCCGCTTACAGAGGACGACCTCATCCGCTTTGGTTCTTTCGACAAACGAGTCGCTGACTTCATGGCCGGTTGCGTAAATGGCCGACTGAACGTCATCATCAGCGGCGGCACCGGGTCAGGGAAGACCACGATGTTGAACGTCGTTTCGTCCTACATTCCTTCCACCGAACGGATCGCCACCGTCGAAGATGCGGCGGAACTCCAGCTCCGCCAGGACCACGTTCTGAGCCTCGAATCGCGTCCGGCAAACCTGGAAGGCAAGGGCCAGATCACAATTCGTGACCTCGTCCGAAACACCCTTCGGATGCGCCCTGATCGCATTGTTGTCGGTGAGGTTCGCGGTGGGGAAGCCCTTGACATGTTGCAGGCCATGAACACCGGTCACGACGGTTCTTTGACGACTGTCCACTCGAACTCGCCCCGTGACACGTTATCCAGAATCGAGACCATGGTGCTCATGGCTGGCTTCGACCTCCCAATCCGGGCCATTCGCGAGCAGGTTTCTTCCGCGGTGGATCTCATCATTCATATCGCTCGCCTGCGCGACGGCTCCCGTCGCGTTACCCACATCACCGAGGTCGAGGGTATGGAGGGCGACATCATCACCCTTCAGGATCTATTCCTCTTTGACTTTGGAATGGGTATGTCAGAGGACGGTAAGTTCCTCGGCAAGTTGAAAGCTACCGGGATCCGGCCGTCGTTCAGTGAGAACCTCAAAGACCTCGGGATCGACCTTCCGGCCGACCTTTTCGACCCCGAGCCGTTTGCTCGCCGGCAGAGCGCGCAAGCCTGGTGATCAGATGAGACGGTCTGTAGCGCTGCTTGCCAGCGTATTTCTGTTAACGGGGCTGCTCGCTCTTCCGGGTGCTGCTCAGTCCGATGAGCCCCAGGTGGTGATTGTCGACGTCGATACTTCTCGGTACGACGAAGAAGGTCTCACCACGATTGTTGCAGAGATCCGCAACGTAGAAGAAGTTGATCTGAGTCAGATCGTGCTCGCCGAAGAGGGCGT
>JAGXFS010000070.1 GCA_024637275.1 Acidimicrobiia bacterium | reverse complement strand
TCCTGATGGCGTGGAGGGGCCATGCGACTAGTCCGTAGCTATCCGACGGTTTCCTTCTGGGCAGTCGCGTTTGCCATCGCCTGGGGTATCGGTCTCACTGCCGGCGTCGATCCCGAAGTGATTGCCGACAACTATTCACCGGTGATGTCATTTCTCATTGATCGAATCCCCAAGTTTGCCTTTACGATCGCGGCGCTGGTGGTCGTGTTCGGCGCTGGAGTCGATCGACGAGACTTCCTGCGGCGCCTAACCACGTGGAAGGTGCCGGTTCGATGGTATTTCCTGGCGATAGGCGGTCCGTTGTTGGCCTACGGCGTGGGGGCATGGCTTGCCCCCGGAGCCAAGACCGTCTCTCTTGACGCCAGTTTGGTTGGTGCGTCGTTGTTCGGCGCCGAGACGGGGCTACTTACCTACCTGTTCACGCGAGCCGGCTTGGGTGAAGAACCTGGCCTGCGGGGATTCGCTCTCGGGAGGCACGAACGACGTCTCACTGCCCGCCGTGCTGCGCTTCTGATGGGGGTTTTGTGGGGAGCATGGCATCTGCCAGTGCTCCTCGACCGCGATGTCTTATCTATCGTCGCATTCCTTTTCAGTGTGATCGCACTTACATTCGTCTTCTCGTGGATGTTTCATCGAAGCGGCGAGAGCGTATTGGTCGTGGCTTTGCTGCATTCCTCCATCAATGCGTTTGATGATGTGTGGGAGACCGTGATTCCGGAGTTGACGACTGTTGACTGGGAGATCCCCTTCTTGCTTATCACGCTCATCGCAGGAATCGCTGCCGCCGTGGGTCTCAAGCCAACGGTGGGTCGGGCTGATGCGATCCTGGAAGCGAACGCCGAGCGGTCGGAGGACTGAGATAAATACCCCGGAGATGGCCGGGTGGAATCTGGCTCTGCGGTTCGGTTTGGAACTTGCCGCCCTAGCGGGCTTGGCGATGGGCGCATGGGCGGTGTCGGCCGGGTGGGTTCGCTGGGGCGCCTTGGTGCTCGTGCCGCTGACTGCGGCGGCAATCTGGGGCGTGTTCAATGTCGTTGGTGATCCGAGTCGTTCAGGCGAAGCTCCCGTCGAAGTGCCAGGTTGGGCGCGCCTCGGGATCGAGTGGCTGATTTTTGGGGGCGGTGTCGGAGGGTTCTATTTGTCGGAACGTCCCACCATTGCCATCGGATTCGGGGCGCTAGTCGTAGCGCACTATCTGCTCTCGGTCAGCAGAATCCGATGGCTACTGGGACGGGAGAAGTCTCAACAGCCGCTTTCAGGATGAGGCAGCCGTCGGTGGTCCGAATCCGGTTCGCTAGGGTGACCTGATGGCACCAACCAAGCGCAGCAGCGTAAACACCGGAGCTAGCATCGCCATAGGTGTGGGCGTCGGCGCGGCGTTATCAGCAGCTACCGATTCTTCTGTTTGGATCGGTGTGGGAATCGCGATTGGAGCTGCCATTGGCGCAGCGTCCGGCCGCGCCGAGTCTGATGAACCCGGCCCCGACGCAGATAGCACGGGCTGACTGACGCATCACCGCCAGCTAGGTCCTCCGGGATCGCCCGCCCGGTCGGGTTCCACTGGTGCTGGCCGGACGCAGGGTTTGCGCATCCGGCACGCCTTGGTTTTAGGCCAGGTCGAACCGATCGAGATTCATGACTTTGTTCCACGCAGCGACAAAGTCGCTCACGAACGAATCCTGGTAGTCGTCGGATCCGTAGACCTCGGCCAAGGCACGCAGTTGCGAATTCGAGCCGAAGATAAGATCGACGCGCGTCCCTGTCCACTTGGCTTCACCCGTTGTCCGATCGTGGCCCTCATACACGCCATCGGCTGACGGCGGCTGCCACTCGGTGTTCATATCGAGCAGGTTCACGAAGAAGTCATTCGAAAGCGTTCCTGGCTGGCGGGTGAACACGCCGAGATCGGATCCTCCGAAGTTGGCGTTCAGCACCCGCAGGCCACCGAACAGGATCGTCATCTCGGGAGCCGTCAACGTCAGCATTTGCGCACGGTCCACCAACAGTTCCTCGGCAGTTCGGACGTGGCCGCCCCGGTCATAGTTGCGGAACCCGTCTGCGGTTGGCTCGAGCACTGCGAACGATTCGACGTCGGTCTGGTCTTGGGTCGTATCGGTACGGCCCGGTGCGAAAGGCACGTGGACCTCGTGTCCGACGTTCCTGGCAGCCTGTTCGACCGCCGCACACCCGCCGAGAACGATCAGGTCAGCCAGCGAGACGTTTTTGCCTCCACTGTTGAATTCTTGTCGGATTCCTTCGAGGGCTTGCAGCACGGTCGCCAGCTTGGCCGGTTCGTTGGCTTCCCAGTCCTTCTGCGGGGCCAGACGAATCCGGGCTCCGTTCGCTCCACCGCGTTTGTCAGTGGTGCGGAACGTTGCCGCCGACGCCCACGCGACCGAGACCAACTGCGAGATCGACAAGCCCGATTCCAGGATCTTGCCCTTGAGCGTGGCGATGTCGTGGTCGCCGATCAGCTCACCGGTGGCTTCGGGAACGGGATCCTGCCAGAGCTGCGGCTCGGCTGGAACCAGCGGGCCGAGTAGGCGAGTGACGGGGCCCATATCGCGATGGGTCAGCTTGTACCAGGCTTTGGCGAACGCCTCGGCAAACTCGGCAGGGTTCTCCTGGAAACGCCGCGAGATCGGTTCGTAAATCGGATCAAAGCGCAGCGCCAGGTCGGCCGTGGACATCATCGGAGCGTGCGTGCGCGACGGGTCGTGAGCGTCGGGTACCGTGCCTTGGGCTGACGCATTGGTAGGGGTCCACTGCTTGGCACCGGCCGGGCTTTCGGTTAGCTCCCAATCGTTCTCGAACAGCGTGTTGAAGAAAGTGTTGTCCCAGGTGATCGGGGTAGCGGTCCAAGCTCCCTCTAATCCGCTGCTGATCGTGTCGACACCCTTGCCGGTACCGAAGCTGTTGCTCCAGCCGAGTCCTTGCTGTTCTAATGGGGCGCCTTCCGGTTCGGGACCCAAATGCGCTCCGGGGTCGGCCGCGCCGTGGGTCTTGCCGAACGTGTGCCCGCCAGCCACCAGCGCGACTGTTTCTTCGTCGTTCATGGCCATGCGAGCGAAGGTCTCGCGGATGTCGATGGCAGAAGCCAGGGGATCGGGGTTGCCGTTGGGGCCTTCCGGGTTCACGTAGATCAAACCCATCTGTACCGCACCAAGTGGGTTCGCCAGTTCCCGGTCACCGCTGTATCGCTCATCTCCGAGCCAGGTGTCTTCGGGTCCCCAATAGATGTCCTCTTCCGGTTCCCAAACGTCTTCGCGCCCGCCCGCAAATCCGAAGGTCTTGAAGCCCATGGTCTCGAGTGCCCGGTTACCTGCGAAAACCATCAGGTCGGCCCACGAGATCTTCCGTCCATACTTTTGCTTGATCGGCCACAACAGGCGGCGTGCCTTGTCGAGGCTCACATTGTCTGGCCAGCTGTTGAGCGGGGCGAAACGCTGCGATCCAGACGACGAACCGCCGCGGCCGTCGTAGGTGCGGTAGGTGCCGGCACTGTGCCAGGCCATGCGGATGAAGAATGGGCCGTAATGGCCGTAGTCGGCGGGCCACCAGGGCTGGGACGCGGTCATGATGGCGTCGACGTCCTTGGTTAGGGCATCGAGGTCGACGGTGGCGAACTCTTCGGCGTAATTGAAGTCGTTGCCCATGGGGTCGATGAGCGGAGAGTTCTGGTTCAACATCTTCAAGTTCAGCTGATTCGGCCACCAGTGCTGGTTGGCCGACGCGCCAACGGCCGTCTGCATCGAGTGAGGACCGTGCATCACCGGACACTTCTGTACGCTTTCGTTGACTTCCTTAAGTTCGGCGTCGTCTGTCATGGCTTGCTCCTTGTGCGTAAAGCGTATGGGCGATCAGTCGGTCTCGTCAGGCAAGCCTACCCGCCACTCCCAGCCAGAAATCGGGCGTTGCACACCCTCGTCCGCCCCTTATCCGTCTACCGCCAAGTCCAGGAGCGATTCCCGGGTGGTCAACCGGACCGGTAATGCAGAGGTCCCAGAAGGTGTGGAGATAATCGCGGGTGACGCCACCAATGAAGAGTTCACGATTCGAGGGTGCGCCAACGCCTCGACGGTCTACTTCTGTCTCAACCCTCCATACACCAAATGGCCGGAGTTGTTCCCGCCGTTGCAGGCGGCGGTGTTGGCCGGCGCTTCGTCGGCCGGAGCCAAGCTGGTCGCGATGGAAAACCTATACGTGTACGGGCCGACGGATGGCCGACCAATCACCGAGGATCTCCCGCACGCCGCCACGACGCGCAAAGGCCTGGTGCGGGCACAGATGGCGAAGGACCTTATGGCGGCACACTCGGCGGGCAGAGTGCGAGTTGCCGTGGGGAGAGCTTCGGATTACTTCGGACCCCGCGGTTTGACCAGTGCCATGGGGGAGCGGGTGTTCTACCCCGCTCTGGCCGGAAAGAAAGCGCAAGTGATGGGGAACCCGGATCTACCGCACACCTACAGCTACGTTCCGGATATCGCCAGGGGCCTCGCCTTGCTCGGCGACCACCCCGAAGCCGACGGCAAGGCGTGGCACCTGCCCAACGCTCCGGCACTCACCACGAGAGAATTCATTTAGGTTGTGTATCAGGCGTTGGGGAGGGAGGCGTCTATCCCGGCGATGCCAGGCGTCCTGGTGAACGTGATCGGGCTTTTCAATGGCACCGTCCGAGAACTCAAAGAGATGCTCTACGAATTCGAAGAACCGTTCATCGTTGACCACAGCCAGTTTGAGGCCGCGTTCGGCAACTACGCCACGCCTCTGCCCGCGGCGATCGACACCACCCTCGCATGGTACCGATCGCACCCGAAGGGGTAGCGGCCGGAGGCAACAGCTAATTGACGGATTCTGAGCGCTTAATCGACGTAGGCGGCAAGATGCTGGCCCGTGAGGGTCGAACCGTCGGCGATGAGATCGGCCGGGGTGCCTTCGAAAACGATCTGGCCGCCGTCGTGGCCGGCGCCAGGACCGAGGTCGATGATCCAGTCGGCGTGGGCCATGACGGCCTGGTGGTGTTCAATGACGATGACCGACTTGCCCGAATCGACGAGTTGGTCGAGCAGCCCGAGTAGGTGGGCGACATCGGCGAGATGCAGACCACTGGTCGGTTCGTCGAGCACGTAGACCGCAACATCGGTAGCCATCTGTATTGCCAGCTTGAGTCGCTGCCGCTCGCCACCCGAGAGTGTGGTGAGGGGCTGGCCGAGCGTCAGGTAGCCGAGTCCGACATCTGCCAGTCGGCTGAGAATCTTCTCGGCGGCCGGTGTCTTGGCTTCTCCGTCGGCGAAGAACTCCTCCGCTTCGACGACCGGCAACGACAGAACTTCGCTGATGTCGAGGCCGCCAAGCTTGTATTCAAGAACCGACCCGTCGAATCTTTTGCCGTCACACTCGTCGCAAGTGGTCGCCACCGTGTCCATGAAACCGAGTTCGGTGTAGATGACGCCAGCGCCATTGCAGCTCGGGCAGGCGCCCTCAGAGTTCGAGCTGAAGAGTGCCGGCTTCACGCCGTTGGCCTTGGCGAACGACTTGCGGATGTGGTCGAGCATCCCCGTGTAGGTTGCCGGGTTGCTGCGCCGGGATCCCCGGATCGGAGCCTGGTCGAACGACACCACGCCCTCACGATCTGAAACGGACCCGTGGATGAGCGAACTCTTGCCTGAGCCCGCTACCCCGGTGATGACGACCAGCACACCGAGCGGGACGTCCACGTCGACGTCCTTGAGGTTGTGGGTGTTGGCGCCGCGGATCTCGATCACCCCCGAAGGGGTGCGCAGGGTTTCTTTGAGAGAACCCCGATCGTCGAGGTGCTTTCCGGTTAGCGTGCCGCTGGCCCGCAGGCCTTTGACAGTGCCTTCGAAAACGACCTCGCCACCGCCGGTCCCGGCGCCTGGCCCAAGATCGACGATGTGATCGGCGATGTCGATCACTTCCGGCTCGTGTTCGACGACCAACACGGTGTTGCCCTTGTCTCGCAACTGCTGCAGAAGAACGTTCATGCGTTGAACGTCGTGGGGGTGCAAGCCAACAGTCGGCTCGTCGAATACGTACGTTACGTCGGTGAGCGATGACCCCAGGTGTCGGATCATCTTGGTGCGCTGAGCCTCGCCGCCCGACAACGTCCCCGGCGCCCGATCGAGCGATAGGTAGCCGAGCCCGATTTCGGTGAACGCGTCAAGAGTCTGTTGGAGCGCCTCGAGGAGCGGTGCCACCGATGGCTCTTTGAGGGAACGGGTCCATTCGGCGAGGTCGCTGATTTGCATCTTGCAGGCGTCGGCAATGTTGATCTTCTTGATTCGCGATGAGCGGGCGGCTTCGGTGAGTCGGGTGCCTTCGCAGTCAGGACAAGTCCCGAACGTCACGACTCGTTCAACAAATGCCCGGATATGCGGCTGAAGCGAGTCGATGTCCTTGGACAACATCGACTTCTGGATCTTGGGGATCAGCCCTTCATAGGTCAGGTTGATGCCCTCGACCTTGATCTTGGTTGGCTCTTTGTGGAGAAGGTCGTTGAGTTCCTTCTTCGTGTACTTGCTGATCGGCTTGTCCATATCGAAGTAGCCACTGCCTCGGAAGATCCGGCCGTACCAGCCGTCCATGCTGTATCCGGGGATGGTCAGCGCTCCCTCGTCGAGGGACTTGGTCTCGTCGTACAGTTGGGTCAGGTCGAAGTCCGATACTGAGCCGCGCCCTTCGCATCGGGGGCACATGCCGCCGATGATGCTGAATGTCTTCTTCTCTGCCTTCTTGTTGCCCGTCTTCAACGAGCCGACTCCGGTGACTGAAGGGACGTTGAAGGCGAAAGCCTTTGGGGAGCCGGCGTGGGGCTGGCCGAGTCGGCTGAAAAGGATCCGCAGCATGGCGTCGGCGTCGGTGGCCGTACCGACCGTCGACCGGGGGTCCGAACCCATGCGTTGCTGATCGACCAAGATCGCCGTCGTAAGCCCGTCGAGTACATCGACCTCGGGCCGGGCCATGGTCGGCATGAAACTCTGCACGAACGCGCTGTAGGTTTCGTTGATCATCCGCTGAGACTCAGCAGCGATGGTGCCGAATACGAGCGAACTCTTTCCCGAGCCTGAAACGCCGGTGAACACCGTCAGGCGGCGCTTGGGAATTTCGACGCTGACGTCCTTGAGGTTGTTGACCCGCGCACCCTGAACGCGGATGAGATCATGGGTATCAGCGGCGTGCATCAGTCTTCGGGAAGGGCCGCGAAGTCACGCTTGGTCTGCTTGTACCAGCCCATACCTTTGATCGGGTGCTTCCAGCGGCCCTTCATGTCCTTCTGGGCGGCCTGGTGAGCTACATCGCCGCTGGCGACTATGTCGTTCAGGTGCTTGTCCTGGGCCTGGATCACCTCGTCGGCGGTTTCTCCACTTAGGGCGAGATCGCAAGCTCCACCCAATTGCCTACAGGTCATGGTTTTCATGTGTTTCTTTCCGTTCGGGGAGTGAGTTCTATTGGTTCAGGCTTGGGCAATGCGGACAAGATTGCCCGACGGATCACGCACGGCAAAGTCCCGGGCGCCCCAGAATTGGTCGGCTGGTTCTGACACGATTTCGGCGCCCGAATCACGAACCTTGCCGAAGGTAGCGTCGAGGTCGTCGGTAGAAAAGTGGACTCCGTTGAGCGCTCCCTTGGCGACGAGTGCAGTTACCGAGTCGACGTCGGCGGGGCTGCCGTTCAGGTAGTTGGTGAGAACGATCGATATTTTGGGCTGGGTGGCCGCCCCAACCGTGATCCAACGGAACCCGTCATTGGCTACGTCCTTGCGCACGCCGAGGCCGAGAACGTCGCTGTAGAAGGCTAGAGCGGGGTCCGGGTCGGTGACGATGACGAAGGTCTGGGAAAGAGTGATGTTCATCCCGGAAACTCTAGGCAACCGATGCCGGGTACGCTTCTCCGATCCTGCTCGGTTTGCGGCTCGGCCGGGTGATGTCCCTGGCGATGCAACCTGGAACGCTGGCGAGTGCTCCGTGGTCACCGGCTCGGTAAGCGGACGGCGTTTGGCCAACCATTTCTGTAAAACGGGCGCTGAACGATCCGAGCGATGTACAACCGACCGCCATGCACACGTCGGTGACCGACAGGTCTCCCTGGCGCAGCAACGCTTTTGCCCGCTCGATGCGGCGGGTCATCAGATAGGAGTAGGGCGTCTCCCCGTAGGTTGCCCGGAACTGGCGTGAAAAATGAGCAGTCGACATGAGGGCCGCGCTGGCGATAGCAGCGACATCAAGCGGACTCGCATATTCGCGG
>JAGXFS010000069.1 GCA_024637275.1 Acidimicrobiia bacterium | reverse complement strand
GCTACAAGCAGCAAAGCCGAACCGCTCATGGCGAGCAAACCTCCTACTCCGGTCACGTTTGCGTAGGGCTCGGCGGCAGCCAAAACGGCTAGGAACGTGCCGAGTGCCAGACCGGCCGCCAACCACACGGGCGGCGAGAAAGGAAGCGCCTGCCCGCCCGAGATCAAATCAGAGAGGCTGGAGAACCACAGCCACGGGCCAAGCAGCGCCAGTCCCCCCACAGCCGCTATGGCTGCCCGGATCGCGATCGTGGCCCGCGAGCCTGTTCCGAAGGCCATCCATAACAACGAGACGACCACGCCCGCCCCCAGGGCAAGCGGTACGAACAAGCCAACAATGCAGCTTGACACGAGAAGCCCACCCAGCCTTCCGAGCCGGGACCGGAAGTCGTTCGGCCACGGACGCATCGCACTCGTGACCATCCACGGTGTTGCTGCCAGGGCCGGGAACGCTGGCCAATATCCCGCCGAACCCGACCCCCAAGCGGCCAGACCGGCCAATCCGGCCAGGCTGCCGAGAACCGCCGCTACTCCTTCAACCCCCAGGGCCCTCAACAACCGGCGAAGCCCGAGCAAACCGACGACCAACGAACTGACGACGATGACGAGCAGGGCCGAGTCTGAAAAAGCCAGCTGAACCAGGGCCGCCGCGGCCGCGGCCGGGTGGCCCGGTCCGAGCGTCCCGAATCCGATCGGATTCCAACCACCGGCGTACGCGCCCAAAACCGCAAGCGGATCGGGGGACGGCGAAAGCAGGTACCCAGCAACCGGCATCGCCGAAACCAGCAGTGACCGAATCCCGGCAACCACCGCCAGAAGTGCCATCACAAGATACGCGAACCCGGGACGTTGCCAGAACATACGCTCGGCATCGATCCTGGCCACGACTCCAAGTGTTGTGGAACGTTCGCGTAGCCAGTCGGTCAGGTCGCCGCCGAGCCGGGCCATGACGAGCGAGCCGCTTCGCTGATATCGGAACAGTTCCCCGTCGTCGACCTGGACGATCTTGCGGGCCTGTCGGCGGGCGATCAGGGTGTTTCCAACGTGCTTCGTGTTCCATCCCAAGCCCTTGATGAGATCCAAGAGCGGGCGAGCGTCCAGCATGACAAGGCGCACCACGGCATCAAGCATGGCAATGACAATCGCCATCGGAAGAACCCAGGCCGCCGTCCAACCCGAATACAACTTGGCCGCCGACCGCCACCGGGCCGCGGGGTCGCGCCACGATGGAATCTCTGCCTGGCAGGTACCGGCATGCAGTACCTCGGACGACGGAACGACCGCGACCCGGCCACCGGCTGAGCGAGCCCGCCCGGCGAAGTCGATGGCCTGGGTGAAGGGGGGCAGCAATCGATCGGGACCGCCAAGCCCCTTCAACAGATCGCGTCGGATCAAAACCGATTCGCCTGGAACGAAGGCCACGTCGCGAACCACGTCGTACTGCTCTTGATCAAGTTCGCCAGCCGCTAACCCTGAATCCGGTACGAGAAACACGTCCGTGGCTCCACCGACCGATTCGAGGATCGAGGGGTCGTCAGCTCGCAGCACCTTGGAACCAACCAACGCTGCGTCGATCTGTTCTGCCGCATCGACCAGCGCTCGCAGGGCATCGGGTCGTGGCGTCGCATCGTCATGGAGTAGCCAGACGTGCGTAATGGTTGGCGGTAACTCCGCGATCAGGTCCGTCGTTGTTCGTACCCACGTCGCAGAAGCGGCGACGGCGGCTGCCTGGGACGGCGCACCACCTCCGAGGACGAACCGTTCAGACACCTCGCTAACCGCGGTCAACGTCAGGACAGCAGCAACCTTCGCGGCATCTGACGCGTAGACGGCGACCGCGATCGTCGCAAGTGAAGTGAGATGTGCCGTTGCCATCAGATCCATTGTGTCGTTCTTCGCGCGCCTAGGCAATATTCGCCAGCAACCCGACTAGATTGCCGACCAATCGGATCAAAGGTCGGCGCCATGAATGTGGTCATGTTATCGGGTGGAGTTGGTGGTGCGAGACTCGCACGCGGAATGGCCCGCGCCCCGGGCATCGATCTCACGGTAATCGTCAACGTTGGCGACGACGACACGGATTACGGCCTGGCCGTATCTCCCGACATCGACACGGTCATGTACACAGTCGCCGGCGTTGAATCGGAGGCAGGATGGGGCCTGGCGTACGATTCGTTTGCCGTCATGGCACGGCTTGAGGAGTTCGGAGTCGACACGGCGATGCGGATCGGCGATCGGGACCTGGCCGGAAAACTGTTCAGAACGATGGAACTGTACCGGGGGGTACCGCTATCAGAGATCGTCGGCCGGATGGCGGAGGCTATTGGTCTCGAAGCCACCATTCTTCCCGCTTCCGACGATTCGGTCCGCACGGAGATATCGACGCCTGACGACGAGTGGCTGTCTTTCCGCGAATATTTTGTGCGTCGCGCCCACGAGGATGACGTGATCGATATTCGGTTCGCTGGAGCGAATCTGGCCGTGCCCGCCCCTGGCGTCTTGGAAGCGATCGCCAACGCCGACGCCGTCATCATCGGCCCCAGCAACCCACCCCTCTCTATCTGGCCGATCCTGGCGATCCCCGGCATCTCATCGGCGATCGTCGATCGCCCCCGGGTGGTCGGGGTCAGCCCACTGATCGGAGGCAAGGCACTAAAAGGGCCAGCCGACCGAGTTCTGCTGTCGCTCGGCTTGCCGCCTGGCAACGAGGGGGTCCTCGCCGCCTATGACGGGGTCGTCAACGAACTCGTGATCGACCAGCAGGATGCCACCGACCGGGGCGCTCTTACCGCCCTCGGGGCGAGAGTGCACGTACGCAACACCCGACTCGCGACGATGGAGTCGTCGGTCAGCTTCGCCGAATGGCTGATCGAGATCCTGTGAACCTTGAAATATTTGGGGTGAACGGTATCGGTGAGGTGGTCGAGGGCGATGACGTCGCTTCCCTGATTCTCGACGCCCTGCCGGGGCCACTTCAAGATTTCGACGTCGTCGTGGTGACGCACAAGATCGTGTCAAAGGCCGAGGGCGCTTTGCAGGCGGCCGCTACCGACGAGGAGCGCCGGAGGATCGTCGAATCCGAATCCACCTCAGTTGTAAGGCGCCGGGGAGATCTGACGATCTCGATCACCCGGCATGGCTTTATTTGTGCCAATGCCGGAGTCGACCGGTCAAACGTTGTACCAGGCTACGTCGTGCTACTCCCCCGCGATCCTGACGCAAGCGCCCACCGGATCCGGCGACGCCTCGAACAGGCAACAGGAAGATCAGTTGGCGTCGTCATCACGGATACGTTCGGTCGCCCTTGGCGCCGGGGCTTGATCGACGTGGCGATCGGGGTCTCCGGGCTGCCGTCGTTGGTCGACTACCGCGGGACGACCGATACCTTCGGTTCGACGCTCGAAGTCACCGAGGTGGCGGCAATCGACGAAATCGCCGCGGCTGCCGATCTCGTAATGGGCAAGGCAACCGGCACCCCCGTGGCCGTCGTTCGCGGGCTTCGCCTTACTGGTGACGGCCGGGCCACCGACCTGGTACGACCCCCGTCAGAGGACCTGTTCCGATAAGGCGTCAACCTTTGCGGTAGTGACGTACTGTCTCGGCAATTCCCTCGACCACGGCTGTCCATGGCGCCCAATCGAGGCCCCGGACGGCGGCCGACGCGTCGAGCGCGGATCGCTCGATGTCACCAGGTTTGGCAGCTTCGAAGATCGGCTTGGCGGGACCACCGGTCGCCTGGGCGATGAGTGCATACAGGTTCGAGATCGTCGTCTCAGTACCCGTCCCCACGTTGTAGGTGCGCCCAACGTTCTTCGTGAAAGCAGCCCTATAGAAAGCATCCGCAACGTCGGCGACGTAGACAAAATCGCGAGTTTGACTACCGTCCCCGAAGATCGTGGCGGCGCGGCCGGCCATCAGCGTCTCGACGAAGATCGCCACCACACCGCCTTCGGCGTGGGCTCGCTGACGGGGTCCGTATACATTGGCCGGGGCGATTACGACGTGATCGAGACCGTAGGTTCGTTCGTACATCGCCAGATACTCGGAGGCAGCCAGCTTGGCGACCCCGTACGGTGAAATCGGTCTCGCCTTCTGCGTCTCCTTGGTAGGAATGGCCGAACCGGGACCGGCCAGAGCGCCACCGGACGAGGCGAAAACCACCCGCCCCACCCCCGACTTGCGACTCGCCTCAAGGACCGAAATGGTTCCGAGTACATTGACCCGGGCGTCGAACATGGGGTCGGTCATTGAGGTTGACACTGAGGCCTGAGCAGCAAGGTGAAACACCCGATCTGCCCGGAAGCGACCGAATACTTCCGCGAGATCCCGGTCAAGGATGTCGAGCGTGTGAACCTTGACCTTGCCAAATTCGCGGGCTGATTTGAGGTTGTCCAGGTGCCCCGACGCGAGATTGTCAACGACGAGCACCTCCCATCCCTCATTGATCAAGCGATCCACCAAATGTGAACCGATGAACCCTGCTCCGCCCGTGACGATCGCCCTCATGAGCGAGTCCACGTGCGCTTCGGGACGAAACGCCACTTAACGAGGGACCACAAGGCCGGGATTCCGTCCTTCCAACTGATCTTCTTTCCTTCGTCGACTTCACGACCTGCGTAACGGATGGGTACTTCCCAGATCCGATGCCCTGACCGCAGCAACTTGGCAGTGATCTCCGGTTCAATATCGAAACGATTGGAAACGAGCACCAAGCCCTGGGCGACCTTTGTGTCGATCATCTTGGAACAGGTCTCCATATCCGAGATGGTCGTGTTGTAAAGGATGTTGGTTGTCAGACTCAAAAATCGATTGCCCACCCAATGCCAAAACATCATGTTGCGACGCTCACCGGTAAATCGAGAGCCATAGACAACCTTGGCGAGGCCCTCATTCAACGGCCGAAGCATGGCGACCCAGTCGCGCGGATCGTATTCAAGGTCGGCGTCGTAAATCACGAGGACGTCGCCGGTGGCCGCCTCGATACCCGCCCGAACGGCGGCGCCCTTGCCCCGGTTGACCGGCTGTTCGATCAAACGGACCGTGGAGTCAAGCAACTGTTTGACGACCTCCTGAGTGCCATCGGTTGAGCCATCGTCGACAACAATCACTTCGCGAGAAACCGAAAGCTCCTGTTCACGGGCGCGCCGGATCGCCTCGGCGATAGTGCGCCGCTCATTGAACACGGGAATGATGACGGTCAGTTTCGTATAGGTCATGTCAGCTCTCTCAGGTACGTGATCGTGTTTGAAAGTCCGGTTGCCAGGTCGGTGGTCGCCTGCCAGCCAGTCAGCTCCCTGATGGCCGCAAGGTCGGGCTTTCGCACTTTCGGATCCCCATCGGGCAGCGCCAGAAATTGGCGACCGGTCGAACCGATAAGGCGTTCAACGACGTCGGCCAATTCAAGCATGGAAACTTCGACATCGTTTCCGATGTTTAGAGGACCGGGAAACTCGCCGGCCAGAATGCCCATCAGACCGTCGATGACATCATCGACGTAACAAAACGAACGCGTCTGGGACCCGTCGCCAAAGATCGGGAGCGGTTGACCGACCAGGGCCGAGCCGAGGAACGCCGTCACGACCCTTCCGTCATCGGGATGCATGCCCGGTCCATAAGTGTTGAAGAGCCTGACCACGGACGACCGACGGTGCAAACCCGCCCGGCGGTAGGCGTAGACCAGCGCTTCCGCATATCGTTTTCCTTCGTCGTAACAGGCCCGCGGTCCCTGCACATCAACGGCACCCACGTAGCTTTCTGGTTGGGGATGGACCTCCGGGTCCCCGTATATCTCAGAAGTAGACGTGAAGAGCACGTGGGCCCCCCATGCGGCGGCCAGATCTAACACCTGGCGCATACCCTCGCCTCCCGTCCGCAGAGTCCCCACCGGGTCGAGGAGGTACCGAGGAGGCGATGCCGGAGAAGCGAGGTGGCAGATCAAGTCGAATGGCCCATCCAACGGCGGCGGCGCGACGACCGAACCGACCACCATGGTTGCCGGCAGGTTATCGGCCAGCGGGGACGGGGACGAGTAATCGTCAAGGACGGTGACATCCCATCCTTCGCGGGACAAACGTCTCACGAGGTGGCAGCCGAGGAAACCGGCGCCGCCGGTGACGAGTACCCGACGTTTGTGCTCGGCGATCATCGACCAACCCCGGTGTAGGTCAAGCCGGCGGCTTTGACGGCGGTTGGATCAAGCAGATTCCGTGCGTCCACAATCGCCGATCCGCTCATCCGGGCGGCTACGGCCTGCAGATCGCACCGCTGGAACTGCGGCCATTCGGTAGCAATCAAGAGCACCTCTGCTCCGTCGACGGCCGCCATTGCATCGGGGGCGGCCGAAATGCCTGGCACGGTTGCCTGAGGGTCGAAGGCGACGACATCGGCACCTGCGTCAAGTAGTCGGCCAACGATCGCCAGCGCCGGACTCTCCCGCACGTCATCGGTTCCAGCCTTGAACGCCAGGCCCCACACCGCAACCCGCGACCCCCGAACATCCCCCCCGGCGGCCGCCACAACCTTGGCGAATGTCCTCGCCAGTTGTTCCTCGTTAGTGGCGATGACACCCCGCATGAGCGAAAACTCATAGCCGGCATCGGCTGCCAACTTGACCAACGCTCTCGTGTCCTTTGGAAAGCAGGAGCCTCCGAAACCGGGGCCCGGACGCATAAACGAGAATCCGATTCGATGGTCATAACCGATCCCGAGCAATACGTCGCGCACATCCGCCCCGACCGCCTCGCAGACATTTGCCATCGCATTGGCGTAGGTCACCCGGGCGGCCAAGTAGCCATTGGCCGCATATTTGATCACTTCTGCCGACACGAGATCCGTTACGAGGATCGGCGCGTCGATCGGGCGATACAACTCGACGAGCTTGTCGACGTAGCTGCGATCCTGGGCTCCGATGACGATCCGATCAGGCTTCATGAAGTCGGTAACTGCACTCCCCTCCCGAAGAAACTCCGGGTTGGACGCGACCGGACGACCAGTACGGACTCCGACCTCCAGATTGGTCCCCACCGGAACGGTCGACTTGGTGACGACGAGGCAGCCCTCCGGCAAAACCGGCGCGAGCTCGTCGGCGACGAGAAAGATGGCAGAGACGTCCGCTTCGCCCTCGTTCCCCTGGGGAGTCGGCAAGGCCAGAAAAACGATTTCGGCCCCTGCGACGGCATCGATGTTCGAGGTGGTAACCGTCAGCGATTTATCGGCCAGGGTGGCCGAAAGCAACTCAGGAAGCCCTGGTTCATAGATCGGGGATCGACCTGCCGAGATGGCGGCCACGCGCTCGGCGTCGCGCTCGGCGAGGACGACATCGTGCCCGATATGAGCTAGACCAACCGCCTGTATGAGCCCGACATATCCTGCACCTATGACGGCGACGCGCATGAGTACCCCCTGAGAGTCGGCACAACGCTAGCCCGGTTGATTGACCGAGTCGGCGCCAAGAATGACGAGAACGTGCGAGCTGCCCGGACTGCCGGCGATCACCTCGCCAAAACCAAGCCGCTCCAAAACTCGCTCGCCGAACCCCGAGCCCTCCGGACTGACGATCTGCGTGATTGGCACCGCAAACGAGTCGTAGTCACCAACGGAAACCACCTCGAAGCCCATCCCCATCAGGGCATCAGCCCAACGGGTCGCCGACCCGGGGGTTCCATTGCCGTTGGCGACTTCTATTGTGAGAATTTGCGGGAGCGTCGTGGTCGTTATGGTGTCCTGGCTGGCGGCTTGCGGGCCAACCTCCCCAAAGGCTGCTATCGCTTCTGTCGCCGCTGGTTCGTCACGAATCTCGTAGTAGATCCCGTCGATGATCTCTGTGTGGGTCGGCAAGGTTGAGGCGGCGAGATTGTCCGTGCCGAAGCTCCGGAAAGCAAAGGCCAGGGACACGAGGTCGAGCTCATTGAAGTTGGGATCAACCACCATGAACTCGGACAGCTCAGAAACAAGCGATTGGACTCCCAGCACGTTGGAAGGCCGCTTTAGCTGACTGAGGATCGCTCCAAGCAGTAGCTGCTGCCTCCTGGTCCTGCCAATGTCGTTGGCGTCGGCCGAGACCCATTGGCCGTCCCGCAACTCCTGGTACGTGCGCGAGCGGGCGTACGCAAGTGCCACGCGGCCATCGAGTCGCTGACTGCCCGCATCGGCCGCAAGGCCGCTCTTGGTGTCCCGGGCTTGATAGGGAAAATCGATGGTGAGCCCACCGAGCTGATCAACCAATCCGGCGAACCCTACGAAATCGATCTCGACATAATGGTGGATCGGAATGCCAAGCTCTCTCTGAACTGTGGAAACCATGAGATTGGCTCCCCCGAATGCATAAGCGGCGTTGACCTTTTGGATGCCGTACCCATCGATGTCGACGCGCAGGTCGCGTGGGAGGCTGAGCAACTGCATCGTGCCCGAATCAGGAAATGCCCGAACGACCATGATGACGTCGGCGCGCTGGCCCTGGAAAGCCCCAAAATCACCCACCCAATCATCTGGCAAGTTCTCACGAGAGTCCGACCCCAGCATGAGAAAGGTGACGGGGTCGGCTGGATCTTCCGGAGCCACGGTCAATACGTCATCGAGCTGGGGAACCGTCGTAAAACTGGCCAATTGGTCAGACACCTGGTTCAGCTGCCATAAGGCATACCCGACCATCAGGTTGGCGAGGACCAAAGCAGTGACGACGCTGCGTTTGATCCAGGTCCAGGTGTCCGTTCGCTTCGTCATACCGGATCAGATCATTGACCGTGACGCAGCTCCGGCCCCGATTTCAGTAGTCACTGATTTCAGGCTTCGGAAGTGCCGACGAAAGGAACCGGGGAATTCGTGCCGCCGCATCGGACGCGGCACCGGAGTGGAACTGGTCGCTATCGGGATCCATGAAGTCGTGTCGCGCAGCTTCGTAGACGATCCATTGCCCTGACGGATTCAGACTGGCGGCCACGTCGACTCCTTCCGACGGAATGTGCTCATCGTCTGCCCCGTACAATCCGAGCACGGGTATCACGATACGCTCGAGAGCGCTCTTGACCGTGTGGGCTCGCTGGTCATCGCCAGCCAGCGGCGCATGAATAACCACAACGGCGGCGACCTGCGCGCGTTCGGCGGCATACAGCAGGGCAAATCGACCGCCAGTGTCGACTCCGATAAGCCCAACCGGACCCCCAACCGTAAAATCCGCAGCACCAGCAATCGCAAAATCGATGGCGCGATCGATGTCCGTAAGGGCCCTTCGATCATCCAACGCGCTGTAGGCGGCCATGGCGTCGTCAAGGGTCGCCCCCGCCGGCAGAGGGGCGGAGTATGGGTCAAACGAAATGCCCACAAATCCATGCCGGGCCAACCGCCTGGCGAGTTCTTTTTCGAAAGAACCGAGACCGAAGATCCCGGGCAGGATTACCACCGCCGGGTAGTTACCGATCTGGTCGGGGCGCGCCAGGTAACCAGTGCGAGAGCCGCTCCCGACCGGGATGGCATACGGGTGGAACAGGATGTTGTAGGTGCCCTCGTGTGGAAGAACCGCCACGTCGATCTCCTTGGTGTGCAGCAGAAGCGTAGCCGCTGGAGTATGCCAGCTAGGTGGTCCTAGGTACCACAGCCCGAACCCCCCACACCTCCCCGGTGACCAATGACTTCGTGCCGTCCGTGGTTCTAACGATGAGCTCACCGCCTTCGCCGATCCCCACCGCCTCACCCGCTCCGGACGGTTGCCAGGTCACCGTCGATCCGAGCGTCACACATCGAGCGGCATAGTTTTCCCGATCCCACTTATCGCTCCCGCGACCGACTCGTTCCAACAGTCGATCCGCAAATGCCCGGGCGAGGTCCTCCCGTCGACCTGGATCATCGACAAACAGAGCCGCATAACCCTCGGGTGCAGCCGGCCAGTAGAGGTTGATCCCCAGACCGATGGTCACGACCGGCCCCGACGACTCGGCCAGAATGCCGCCTACCTTCGCTCCACTCTCGTCAACCAGATCGTTCGGCCACTTCAACCCGGCATCCACGACGTCACTGGCAGCCAGTCCGGCAACCAAGGGAAGCCGGCCGAAATGCACCGGGTCCCATCGCGGCGTCCAACACACGGAAATTGCAAGAGCTCGCGGAGCTGTTTCCCATCGCCGATCGCCCCGGCCCCGGCCCCGCGACTGGGCGGCGGCAGCCACGACGACCGGTAGATCGGCGAAGAGTCCGCGCGCATCATCCTGCGTAGAGCTAGTTTCCTCTAACCATTCGAAAACGTAGGGTGTATCCATCACCGGACCTCGCGAGTCGAAGTGAACAGAACCCTAAACCGGGAGTAAGCGTTGGGCACCGAACAACACATCGAGCGCCTGCGGCTTTTGCGCGAGGAAGCTCAGCATGCCGGAAGTCAGAGGGCGGTTGACCGCCAGCATGATCAAGGAAAGCTGACCGCTCGCGAACGCCTCGGGTTGCTGCTCGACAAGGATTCGTTTGAGGAACTCGACATGTTCGTGCGGCATCAAGCCTCCGGATTCGGGCTCGAGGGTCAGCGTCCGCCAGGGGACGCAGTCATTACCGGCTGGGGAACCATCGACGGTCGCACCGTGTTCGTGTTCGCCGAGGATTTCACCGTATTCGGAGGATCTCTCGGCCAGGCTGTCTCCGACAAGATCTGCAAAGTGTTGGACATGGCCATGGAAGTCGGGGCACCGGTGATCGGCTTGAAAGATTCGGGTGGCGCCAGGATTCAGGAGGGCGTTGACGCCCTCGATGGATACGGTCGTATCTTCTACCGCAACGTCCGCGCCTCGGGCGTGATCCCTCAGATCTCCGTCATTATGGGGCCGTGCGCAGGCGGGGCGGTCTACTCGCCGGCCATCACAGACTTCATCTTTCAGGTTGATGGAACATCGCACCTTTTCATCACCGGACCTGAGGTCATCAAAACGGTGACCGGCGAGGACGTTTCGATGGAGGAGCTAGGTGGCGCTCACGCCCACGCCACCATCTCGGGCGTGACCCATTTCGTGTGCGCCTCCGAAGAGGAGGCCCTCGATGAGGTGCGTTATCTGGTGAGCTTCCTCCCGCAGAACAACATGGAGGTCCCGCCTTTCTTTGCGGCAACGGACGCACCTGATCGAACCATCGACGCCCTTGACTCGATCATCCCTGACTCACCGAACCAGCCCTATGACATGGTCGACCTGATCGAGGAGATAGTCGACGACGGCGACTTCTATCAAGTCCACGAAGCCTTCGCAACAAACATCGTCACCGGCCTGGCGCGTCTCGATGGATACACGGTCGGCGTAGTCGGCAATCAGCCGAGTTCCATGGCAGGCACGCTCGACATTCGCGCCTCAGAGAAGAGCGCCCGGTTCGTGCGATTCTGCGACGCCTTCAACATTCCGCTCGTGACCTTCGTAGACGTGCCCGGGTTCATGCCCGGTGTCGAGCAGGAGCACGGGGGCATTATCCGCCACGGCGCCAAACTCCTCTATGCCTACTGCGAAGCGACCGTTCCGCGCATTACGGTTATCACTCGAAAGTCCTACGGTGGCGCCTACCTCGTTATGAACGCTCGCGGCATCGGCGCTGACATGGTCTATGCCTGGCCCTCGGCCCAGATCGCGGTCATGGGCGCGCCAGGGGCGGTTAACATCATCCACCGTAAGACCCTGAGCGAGGCCGAAGATGTTGACGAGCGCCGACAAGAACTCATCCAGGAATATGAACACGCATTCAACAATCCTTACCGCGCCGCCGAACTGGGTTTGGTCGACGACGTGATCGAGCCCCGTGATACCCGAATCCGGCTGATTCGCTCACTCGACATGTTGCGGAATAAGCGTCAAACGCTGCCGCCGAAAAAACACGGGAACATTCCACTGTGATCGAATCGGTCCTCGTCGCGAATCGAGGCGAAATCGCCGTCCGAATCATCCGCAGTGCTCGTGATCTCGGAGTCCGTACCATCGCGGTCTACTCCGACCTCGACCGCGACGCCCCCCACGTCCAGCTCGCCGACGAAGCCTGGGCGATCGGGCCGGCTCCTGCCGCAGAGTCCTACCTCAACAGTGAACAGATTCTTCGGGTAGCCCGGGAGGCGAAAGCCTCAGCCATCCACCCCGGATATGGCTTTCTCGCCGAGAACGGGGCGTTCGCCCAAGCGGTGCTCGACGCCGGGCTCATCTGGGTCGGACCACCACCCTCCGCCATCGATACGATGGGCGACAAAATCGCCTCCCGTCGGGCGGTCGCTGCCGCGGGAGTTCGCTCGGTCCCCGGGACCATCGAGCCGTTGACGTCCGTCGAGGATGTGGCAGCCGCAGCAGCTGAATTTGGCTACCCCGTCGCCATCAAGGCCGCCCATGGCGGCGGAGGTAAGGGCCTTCGAGTGGTGGCTTCGGCCGACCAGCTAGAAGAGGCATTCGAGGGTGCCAAGCGAGAAGCCGATGCCTACTTCGGGAATCCGGCCGTCTACGTCGAAAAGTACCTGGCCCGGCCCCGACATATCGAGGCTCAGATTCTTACCGACGCCAGCGGGGTGACCCATTTTCTCGGCGAACGGGACTGTTCCGTACAACGACGCCACCAGAAGCTGATCGAGGAAACCCCGGCTGTTGGCATGACCGACGCTCAGCGGACTGAGCTAGCCGAAGCTGCCCAGAAGGTCGCAGCTGCCTGTGACTACCGCAACGCCGGGACCATTGAGTTTCTCATGGACGAGGACGGTTCGCTTTATTTTCTGGAGATGAACACCCGGCTTCAGGTGGAACACACCGTGACCGAGATGGTTACGGGGATCGACATGGTGCATGCCCAACTGCGCATCGCCTCGGGCGAGGATGCTGACCTGGGAGACATCACCCCGCGTGGCCACGCAATCGAGTTCCGCATCAACGCAGAAGATCCCGCATCCGGCTTCCTGCCGAGCCCCGGCCAGATCGTCGAATATCGCGAACCAGCCGGCTTCGGCGTGCGAGTCGACGGGTGGGTCACCGCCGGCACGAGGGTCACTCAGTACTACGACAATCTCATAGCCAAGCTCATCGTGTGGGGGTCAACCAGGGATGAGGCCATTGCCCGGGCCCGGGGCGTCTTGTCCGAATACGTGATCACCGGGGTGGCGACCACGATCCCGGCCCACCGCCAGATCCTTGAACATGACACGTTTGTAAGCGGCAAACACCACACGAAATTCGTGGAGCAAGACCTGGACTTCTCCGGATCTCCGCAACCCGTCTCAGGCACGCTTCCAACCGACGAAGCCACCAGCCAACGCAACATGACGGTCGAAGTCGGGGGCCGCCGATTCGACGTCACCTTCTGGGCTCCCGAAGCCGCCATCTCCAGTTCCGATCGCCGACCCTCGGCACGTCGGCGACCCCCGAAGCTGGCCAAAGCGGGCAAAGAGGCTGGTGGCATCGATGCCGGCGTCATCGCCGCTCCAATGCAAGGCACCATCGTAAAAGTGACAGTCGCGGCCGGCGACCGCGTGCAGGAAGGGTCACCGATCTGCGTGCTCGAAGCCATGAAGATGGAGAACGAGGTCAAGTCGCCAATCAGCGGCGAGGTGGTTGAACTCCGCGCCCAGCCGGGCGACACGGTCACCCCAGGTCAGGTCATCGCCATCGTTCGATAGCCTGGCGCGTTGTCGTGTTATTCGGCAGCTTCGGTCAAGCTCTCCGATAACGATGGATGGACCATAAGCGTCTCGACAAGCGTCTCGACGTGGAGCCGCCCTTGTACGGCAAGGGCGAGAATGCCGATCAACTCCGAAGCCCGGTGGCCGACGATCGTACCGCCGAGCACCTCATGGGTAGCCGGGTCCGAAAACACCTTGACGAACCCCCGCTCCTGACCCTGAATGACGGATCGACTGTTGGACGCAAACGGGACCTTGGTGCTGCGGATTCGCCTGCCCGCCGAAGCGAGGTCGGCCTCTTCGAGCCCAACCGAAGCTATTTCGGGTTCGGCGAAGATCGCCTGGGCGACCTTTGAATAGTCAAGTGGTTTGACCTGATGGCCGAGCGCGTGGCGCGCCAGTTTGCGCCCCTGCATAGAGGCCACCGAAGAAAGCGGCAACTTACCGGTCACATCACCGGCCGCGTAGATATGCGGAACGTTGGTTCGTTGAAATTCGTCGACCGGTACGTACCCATGGTCGTCTTCGACTCCGGCAGCTTCGAGACCGAGGTCCGTGGTGAGCGGGATGGATCCAATGGCCAACAGAACATGCGAGCCCGTCACGGATCGTCCATCATCGGCGGAAACCACGACGCCGTCGTCCGTAAGTTCGGCTGCGATGGCCCTGGCACCCTTCAGAAGTTTGACTCCACGTTCAAGAAAGTCCTCCTCAAGGGCGGCAGCAACTTCGGCATCGCGGTGCGGCAGGACCTGTTGACGGCTGACCAGGAGACTGACCTGGGAACCCATCGAGGCAAAAATGCTCACGAACTCGACCCCGGTAACGCCCGACCCGACCACGATCATGTGCTCGGGGACCTCGCCGAGGTGATACGCCTCGCGGGTCGTGATGATCCGGGTTCCGTCGACGGTTGCCCAATCGGGAACCCGTGGGGCCGATCCGGTCGAGATGAGCGCCACGTCAAACTCGATGTCGAGATCACCGTCGGCAGTAGTCGCGATCGCTTGATGCGGGCCAACAAACCGGCCCATTCCTTTTATCAGTCGTACACCCTGATCTTCGAGAACCTCGGACGTGTTCTCGGACAGATCAGCAGCGATGGTATCTATGCGAGCGGCCAAACGTTTGAGATCCACCGGGCTTTGGTCGGCTGCGAACCCGAGCTTTTCAGCGTTACGAATCGAGTTCATTCGGACCGACGAGGCCACCATCGTCTTGGATGGGATACAGTCCCAAAGGTGGGCGGCTCCGCCAATGATCGATGACTCGACCAGCGTTACCTCGGCGCCGAGGGACGCCGCCACGGTCGCCGCCATGGTGCCTGCGGGGCCACCGCCGATGATCAGAAACCTCATGGGATTATCGCCTGACACTCGACCTCATAGCTAGGGGCGCCTAAGCGTAGATGCGATCAGCCATCCAACCAACCGCGCTATTCGGCATAGGTTCCGAAGACTGATCGGAGCGCGTCCGAAATCTCGCCCAAGGTCGCACCAGCCGCAAACGCATCCCGAATGGGCGGCACAACGTTCCCCGGCCCTGAGGCCACCGACACAAGTTCCGCGAGCCGATCGGCGACCGCCTGGCCAGAACGGGTCGAGCGATACTGTCGGAGGGCGGCGACCTGGTCCTTCTCCAATTGCGGATCGACGGTTCCCCCAACAAGAGGCTCGGGTTCATCAACCACGTAGGCGTTTACGCCGATCACGACATCCGAGCCCGATTCCAATCTCAGAGAGGCCTCATAGGCGGACCGCTCGATCTGGCCTTTCTGCAGGCCCTGCTCCACCGCCGCCAGGGCACCACCCGCCTCGTCGATCTGGCTGATGATTTCCCAGGCAGCTGATTCGAGGGCATCGGTAAGCGCCTCAACAAAGAACGACCCCGCCAACGGATCGACGGTATTGGTCACTCCCGATTCATTCGCGAGGATCTGCTGAGTACGCAGGGCCACCGTTGCTGACGCCTCCGTCGGAAGCCCGAGAGCTTCGTCGAAAGCATTCGTGTGCAGAGACTGAGTGCCACCAAGAACCGCAGCCAACGCCTGGACGGTGGTGCGAACTACGTTGTTCAGCGGTTGCTGGGCGGTCAGGGTGCTACCAGCAGTTTGCGTGTGAAACCTCATCCGCCAGGCATCCTCAGTTTTGGCCCCAACTCGATCGCGCATGAGCGACGCCCAAATGCGACGAGCTGCCCGGTACTTGGCTACCTCTTCGAAGAAGTCGTTGTGACCATTCCAAAAGAACGACAATCGAGGAGCAAAATCATCGACGTCAAGACCGGAGGCGACGGCCGATTCGACTTATGCAAGACCGTTGGTCAGCGTGAACGCCAACTCCTGAGCAGCGGTAGAACCCGCTTCACGAATGTGATATCCCGAGATTGAAATAGTGTTCCAACTCGGTAGCTCCTCTGCGCAGTAGGCAAACAGATCCGTGACCACCCGCATCGAAGGACGGGGCGGGAAGATGTACGTTCCTCTGGCGATATATTCCTTAAGCAGATCATTCTGAATGGTGCCTCGCAGCAATGCCGGTTCAATCCCCCGTTCCTGGGCGACGAGCTGGTAGCCGACCAGCAAAATGGCCGCCGTGGAGTTGATCGTCATAGAGGTACTCACCTGATCAAGTGGCAAATCACGAAACAGGGTCCGCAGGTCGTCAAGTGTGTCTATCGCCACTCCGACCTTCCCCACCTCGCCGGCCGCCATGGCATGGTCCGAGTCGTAGCCCATCTGAGTAGGCAGGTCGAAAGCTACCGACAGGCCAGTTTGACCGGCTTCCAAAAGGGCTTTGAACCGCTCATTGGTATCGGCTGCAGTACCAAAGCCGGCGTACTGACGCATGGTCCATGGACGACCCCGATACATCGACGGGTAGGGGCCCCGCGTGAACGGATAATGACCGGGTTCTCCAATTCGGGCCGGGTCGACGCGACGTTCAGGCCCATAGACCACATCAATCTCGATGCCACTGCTGGTGCGCCTGGTTTCGCTTGACATCATCTAAGATCTCCGACTCAGTAAAGTTATACGATACCGGCAACTTTTCCCGAGCCCCCTTCGTTGGATATCCCTATGACGACAAGCCTCCATCAGCTAGAGCGACGCGAGCGGCGCGGCAAGTGGTTCGTAGCTACTGCGATCCTTCTCTCCATCAGTGTCTTGACAGCATCATGGGTGGGCCTCTTCTCTTTCATGGCGGCGACAACCGCCCACGGGGTGATGGTTGACGTCGAAGCGGCCGTGATCCCCGACGTCGATGGCGACGCCCTCAACTTTCCTGACCTATCGCGGGTATCGCGCATTTATGCATCGAACGGCACACTTCTCGCTGAGTTACACGACGGCATCGTTTCCGAACCTGCCCGCTTCGAAGACATCCCCGGGGTGATGATCAACGCCATTCTGGCTGCCGAGGACTCGGACTTCTTCGTTCACGCCGGCGTCGACTGGAGCGCCATCGCCTCGGCGTTCATCGACAACCTGGGTTCGGACACCCAACGTGGTGGGTCAACCATCACCCAGCAGGTCGTGAAAAAAACGTTCGTCGGCGACGAGATCTCATACGAGCGAAAACTGCGCGAAGCAGTAACGGCAATCGAGTTGGAACGCCGGTACTCCAAGGAGCAGATCCTCGAGTTCTATCTCAATTCTGTCTACTTCGGGTCGAGCGCCTACGGAGTTCGGGCGGCCGGTCGAGAGTTCTTCGACAAGGAACTCGACGAGTTGACCGTGGCCGAAGCTGCCACCCTGGCCGTTCTCCCCCGCAACCCATCCATCTACAGCCCCCGTTCCAACCCCAAGACCACGCTCGATCGACGCAACAGCGTCATCGGCGAAATGCTCGATGCCGACTTCATCACACAGGCCCAATACGACGCAGCGATCGCCGAGAACATGTCAATCGCTCCACCCAAGACGTTCACCAGCCCAGCAGACCATGTCGTTGCTGAGGTGAAGCGTCGTCTACTCGAAGATCCTGAGTTCGCATTCCTCGGAGATACCCGCGACGAACGTAAACAAGCAATCTTCGGGTGCCCGGCCGATGCAGTTGACTGTCATGGCGGCGGTGGGTTGAACATTTGGCTCACGATCGACCTGGACCTGCAGAACGCCGCCAATGAGATCCTGCACAACTGGTTACCTACCCCCGCAGACCCCGAGGAGGAAGCTCCCACAGGTGCCATCGCCACGGTTGATTCCAAAACCGGGGCGATCCTGGTCATGGCATCAGGTTTGCCTTTTGGTGAACAGCAGTTTGACCTCGCCACGCAAGGCAAACGTAACCCGGGATCATCGTTCAAACCCTTCACGCTGGTAGCCGCCCTGGAACAAGGAAAGTCTTTGAACTCTTTCTGGGACTCGACGAGCCCCAAAGAATTCGAGATCGGGGGCGGCCAGATTTGGAAGGTCAGCAATGCCGGCGGTGGCGGGTCAGGCCTCATGCGACTCTTCGACGCCACCTATAACTCGGTCAACGTCGTCTACGCCGGAGTTTCGGTCGAGATCGGCCCGGAAAACATCGTTGATGTTGCACATCGGATGGGAATCGAGTCTCCGCTCCCCGCCGTGCCCGCCATCACGCTTGGCGTTGGTGAAGTCTCGCCGCTAGAGATGGCCTCGGCCTACACGAACTTCTCGACAAACGGTTCCTGGGCAGAGAGCTACCTGATCGAATCGATCAGCGATCCGAACGGCGGGATCAGCTATCAGCATGAGGTCAGTCGGATCCAAACGGTCGACTCCGCCGTTATCGCGGCAGCTCGCCAACCACTTGAAATCGTGCCGGTTAGCGGCACCGCCCCGCGTGCCAACATCGGCCGCCCCCAGGGCGGTAAAACCGGCACCCATCAGAACTACACCGAAGCCTGGTTCGTCGGCTTCGTACCGCAAGCAGCGACGGCCGTTTGGGTCGGCTTCCCCGACAGCCAGAAACCGCTCACGAACGTACGAATCCACGGAGAGACTTATTCGCGGGTGTTTGGTGGAAGCGTGCCCGCTCCGATTTGGAAAGAATTCATGCAGATCTACCTGGCGGACAAACCGGCCGACGACTTCCCACCCGACCCCGAGGGCATCAGCGCCTATCTGCGGACACCGTCAACCGACGTGCCTGACGTCCTCGGCCTAAACGAGGCCGACGCAACCGAAGAGATTCGCGCCGCTCACCTCAACGCTTCGGTGGTTGAAGTGCCGTCGTCCGAACCGGTCGGGACGGTCGTAGCGCAGTCCCCGGAGGCGGGAGCGGTTATCTCCGAGGGGTCATCGGTCACGATTTCGGTGTCTGTCGAGGGCGAGCCCATACCGCAGTTCGAGGGCCGCACGCGTAAGGACTTCGAGAAGGCCTTCAACGACTTCCAGTCTCAGGCCGGGATCAGTCTGTCGGTCGACTTCCAGACTGTCGAAACGACCAACCCCAACAAAGTCGGGATCTTATTGCGCCAACGACCATCCGCAGGTTCCATCGTCGGCACCGGCGATACGATCATTATCATCTTCGGCGTCCAGAAGTAGAACTCGCCACCACAGGTTAGTTGACAGTAGATAACGTTATGTGATATTTCATAACGGTGAGATCTGTCGTACCCGGGACCGAGGAAAACCTCGCTGCATCAGCCGCCGCGCCAATCCCGGGTGCGACGGGTCCACAACCGTCCGGACCACGAAGGTCGGCTCAACCAAGGCCCTGGGTCCAACCCCACCTCTACGAGCGAGCCGATCCGATCCTGTATACCGACCGATACGTACGCTCGGCCTGGACAGCGGCCCTCGGCCCACAGGCCGTTGCCGACCTCATGCGACTGATTCGGGCCGCCGAGCAGGGTCGGCGGATACGGCGTCCCGTTCGGCTCCAGGCGCTGGTCGCGGTCGGCCTGGCGGTCTGGGCAGGCGGGGAACTCTTCGTGTCGAGGCACCTGCCAGCGGTCCCGGCCCATCTCATCCGCCGATATCACAGCGGGCAGCCGTCGCCCTAGGATTCGGACATGAACGCCATAACCAAAACAGTCACCCTGTCGGGCGGTTCGGCCACTGGGTACGAAGACGCCATCCGCACCATCCTCAGCAGAGCCGCCGAATCGATCAGCGAAATCACCCGCTTTGAAGTGCTCTCCATGTCAGGTGGAGTCGATGGCGCCGGGCTTCCGAACAGCTTCGATGTGACCTTGCTCGTCACGTTCGTGGTCAGAGAACCGCTGGCACATAATTGACGGCCACTGACCTGGGCGACGGTATCTGGCGCATCGTTGCGCCGCTGCCATTCGCAGCGCCAAAATCGGTCAACTGCTACGTGTTCGAATCCGACGATGGTCTGACCATGCTCGACTGCGGGGTTGACAGCGACGCGGGACTTGCCGCTCTTTGGGCCGGGTTGGAGACCATCGGCGGAGCATTAACCAGGCTCATTGGTTCTCACCTGCACGTGGATCATATTGGAGCTGGCAGGACCATCGTCGAAAAGACCGGGGCTCAGTGGATGATGCATGAGACCACCGCTGAGGACATCCCGCGCTACAACGACTGGTCACTACGTGCTACGGAGCTCGCAGAAGCGGCTAGCGCCCATGGGGCATCGGCCGAATTCATAACCAGCCTGCTCAACAATTGGGAACGCCCCGACTGGTATGGCACGGCGATAGCACCAACCGATCCGATTGCCGACGGCGACCGGGTCAAGCTCAGTCCCGACCGTCATCTCGAAGTGATGTACACGCCGGGACATCAACGCAACCACGTCTGCCTGGTCGACTCCCGTACGGGCTTGCTGTTCTCAGGAGATCACGTCCTCCCACGGATCTCCCCATTTGTTCCGTACACGGGACCAGAACATGACCACCTTGGTGACTACTTGAACTCAATCGAAAGGATCGTGGACCTGGACGCCACGCTCACGCACCCGGCCCACGGGGTCGAGATCGAGCGGGGCTCCGAACGAGCCCATCAGATCGCCCTGCACCATCGGCGCAGGCTCGAAGACATGCTCGACCACCTGACCAACGGACCCCAGACCGCCTGGCAAGTCATGGAATCAACGTTTCGACCCAATTTGAGTTTCCTTCAGCAACGGCTGGCTATTCAAGAGAGCCTGGCCCACCTCGAGCATCTGCGACGCAAAGGAAAAGTCCGCCTGGTCGGGACGCCAGCCGCCTGGCAGTACGAGAGGACCGGACGATGATCACCTCGGAAACCACTCTCACCACCACCGACGGCCAGACCCTACAGGCCCGCTGGGACGACCCCGAAGGCGTCGCAAGCGGCACCGTCATCCTCTGTCATCCCCATCCGCTCCAGGGCGGAACGATGCGGGCACCGCTGATGGATCAGATCGCCACCGGACTGGTCGACCGAAGCTATTCGGTACTCCGATTCAACTTTCGAGGAGTCGGCGAATCAAGCGGAATCCACGACTTCGGGAACGGCGAACTCGCTGACATCGATGCGGCGTGGTTGGTCGCGTCCCGGGACCGAACGGAACCGTTTGGCCTGGCTGGATGGTCGTTTGGAGCAGCAACGTCGCTCGTCTGGATGGCGAGGACGGGACTGGCGATTCCCTGGGTAGGGGTTGCTCCACCCGTAAAAGGTGAGCGGAGCCCGGTTTTGCCGACCGAACTCCCGTCGGCTCCTCGCACCTTCATCATCGGGGACCGTGACCAGTTCACCACGGTCGCCGAGACCAGGGCCTACGCAGAACAGGTGTCAGGCATCGTGGAAGTCATTAAGGGGTCCGACCACTTCTTCTATTTCAGAGAACGAGTCGTCGCCAACCTTATGGCCGATGCGTTCCAAGCACCGACGGCCCCGGCCTGACCGAACAACCGCCTCGGAGGAACGTCCGCACCAAAGAGCGTCCCGGACGTCACCGGGGCCGGAACCCCCGATTGACCGCCTCGGTCGCCAGATCAGGGCCGAACGTTGAGATAAGATTCCGCATCGTGAGATGCTCGGCTTCGTCGCGAGCGGAGAGTTCCGCATAGTCGTCCGCAGCATCGCAGTCGTATAGGACCATCGTGTCACGAGCACCAAGGAAACGATGGTGTTCAAATCGCTTCAGCCTTGCCATCTGTGAACCCTTCTCCGGATTTTCCCAGGCTAGCGGTCCAGGTCTCCCCAAAACGCCCGGCGCTATCCACCAACCGGAACGTCGCTGGTGCAGTTGGGGCACACGGCCACCTCAACATCACCGACGATGAATGAAAAGTCGCACTTGGGACACGTGACCCTCGGCGAAGGGGCCGGCGGTGGGGCATCCGGGGCGGGCGGCTGCCCGAACCCGCTGGGAGGAACGCTGTTGCCCGAGGGAAGTGGCGAAGTTGGCGCCGCCGGACGCTGGCCAGGAACCTGGTTCACGGCGCCGCACGTCGGGCACGTGAAGCGCCCCTCGCCCGAAACCTCTACTTCGTTTCCACAACTGCCACAACGAACTCTCACGATTCGGTCCTCTCTGCTTCCCCGGCGACGGCACCGATCGACTGCAGGTACCCGAATTGTTCGGTAAGCACCGCTCTGACGTCATCGGACCCAACCGATTCTATCTTGGAAAGGATGTAGTCAACAGTCTCGGCGGTTGGCCCCATGACTACCGACGCCGAACCAAGCGGTTTCCCTTTGACGCTTCGTTGCAGCCCGAACACCTGCCACTCGAGTATGGCGCGCACCCCGTCGCTACCGAGCCGGGAGCGCTGATCGCTATCGAGTCGGGCCAACACCCAGCTGACGGCGTCATCGATAACGAACTCAGTCGGATCGTTGGAGGGCCGGCCCCGCATCTCTTGCCAGAGCATGGCGCCAACCAGTATCAGGAACACCGCGCCGAGCAATCCACCTAGTGCCAGGGCGCTCGCCGGACTCACAGACGCTCAGATCCCAATCGCGTCGGCCAACATCGCCCGATGATACGAAGGGTCGCCAAACAGCAACTCTGAGCTCTTCGCGCGTTTGAAATAGAGGTGTGCGTCGTGCTCCCACGTGAACCCAATACCGCCATGGATCTGAATGTTCTCCGAAGCTGCCGAGAAGAACTTCTCGGTACAGTACGACTTGGCCAGCGGTGCTACGACCGCCACTTCTTCGTTGTCCTCGGCGACGGCCCAGGCGGCATAGTAAGCGGCGCTCTTGGCTGACTCGACCCCAACCAACATGTCCGCACACTTGTGCTTGATAGCCTGAAAGGAACCGATCGGACGACCAAACTGGATCCGCACCTTGGCGTAGTCAACCGCCATTTCGAGAACCTTTTGTGCTCCGCCTACCGACTCAACGGCGAGGGCTACCGACGCGATCCGGAAAACCCGCTCCAGGGTGCGCCAACCGTCTCCTTCGGGACCGAGCATCGAGTCACCCGGGACGACAACATCATCGAACCGCACGTCCGCAAGCTTCCTCGTTTGGTCCATCACTTGTACCGGTGACCGTTCAATCCCTTCGGCCTGCGCGTCTACCAGGAAAAGAGTCACGCCGGCCTCGGTCCGCGCGGCGACGACAAGCTGGTCGGCGGTGTGGCCATCAATAACGAAGCTCTTGGTTCCCGACAGGCGGTACCCATCGTCGGCGCGGCGCGCAACCAGTTCGACACCAGTCTCGTCCCATCGCCCGTTCTCTTCTGTGACTGCCAGTGCGAGGCGTAGAGTTCCACCAGCGATCGACGGCAGCACAGCCTGTTTTTGCTCCTCAGACCCGGCCAACAGCACCGTATTCGCTCCGAGGATTACGGTCGAGAGAAATGGTGCGGGAAGCAGCCCTCGACCCATCTCTTCGAGCAGAACGGCAGTTTCGAGAAAGGTGAAGCCAGCGCCTCCGTACGATTCAGGGATTGTCATAGCCACCCAACCTAGGGCCGCCATTTCTTGCCAGATGTTCGCATCGAAGCCATCCTCTGACTCCATGAGCTCACGAACTTTGCTCATCGGGCACTTGTCCTCCAAAAACCGGCGAGCCGTCTCTCGAAGGAACTCTTGTTCTTCGCTAAAGGCAAAGTTCATCGATCGCTCCTCATGTTCAGAATCTCATGTTAACCATCGTTCACGCCTTGCGATGCCGTGTACGCTCGGCAAATGATCACCATCGACCTTCCCGCGGCCCAGATTCGCACCGTCAGTGTTGGGAGCCTCGACAACAACGTCTATGTCGTTGCCTGTCGCTCCACCGGCCAGGCCGTCATCATCGACGCTGCTG
>JAGXFS010000068.1 GCA_024637275.1 Acidimicrobiia bacterium | reverse complement strand
TTCTGCTCACCGATCACGAACTCCGCAAGCTCCTATCGGCGAACGCTCGCTCGAGGGCGCTAAGCGAACATTCCCTCGACCGGACCGTTTCCGAGATCGATTCGGTCATCAGCGCCGCCGCCGGTCATCTTCCGACAAGCTGGTAGAGCCGCGAGGTCCGGACGGACTGATAGGACCTGGTGTTCTTAAGCCAGAACTCCCGCGGCCCGTTGTCGCGCCAGATCCCGATGCGCGGCATCGAGAACGCCCCGACCGGTTCTGGTCCAACGGGGAGGCTGAAAGCCCCCGAGTACCCGGCCGCTTGAGCTGCCTTTGCCACGGTTTCGTTCCACAAGCCGCGCGGATACGCGAGATAGGGGACCGGTTTGCTTAGGATTTCTTCAAGTATCAGCCGGCTGGTAGTGAGATCCTCTACGCACTCTTCGTACGTCAAGGTTGTGAGGTCCTTGTGGAAGAGCGAGTGCGAGCCGATGTCGATGCCTTCAGCATCCATCGACTGAATCTGATCTCGGGTCAGAGTCTCCAACGTAAATGTCGGTGGATCGTCAACCCAGTCGACCTGGTGACCCCGATCAAGGGTGGCCGCTACCACGAAGATGGACGCGGCCAGTCCGGAGCGCTTGATAGCCGGTAAGGCAGTGTCGAAATTGTCGGCAAAACCGTCGTCAAAAGTGAGCGTGGATACACCGCGCGGAAGTCGACCACGGCGGTCCATGAGGTCTACCGCACGAGCGAGATCCACCGTGTCGGTACGTTTCGCCAGCCAGGTACATTGCTGAGAAAAGGTGGCGGAATTCATCGCCAACGGGCTAGACCAGGCATCGCACACAGAGTGATAACACAGCACGGCCACTAAAAAGCCCCCTTTTTGGACAAAGCCCTTGTAGGGGGGCATTATAGGCCGCGATATAAATCCACCCACCACGCAGAGTGTGATGTTAGAGTGGAGTTGCAACATGTAAGTGGCCAACTATTGAGGCTTATGGTTTGAGCGCAGAGATGTGCTCGGGGGACCAGGGTTTCGATACGGGGTTGGCCAGTCAGGGTCACTACCGCTGGGAGGCAATGTGGCGGGGGGAAACTGGGCATCGCCGTATGCCCGAACGTGGGCGAGATTCGCCACACAACAGGGGGAAACCACTGAAATAGATCTGACCGACTCGTCGGCGATCCATTCAGTGAAACTTCAATTACCGTTCGCTGCGATCGGTCCACGCACAGTCGAACTGCGCGTGCGGACACAGATATCTCCGATCGTCGAGCAGGCTGGCCTCTACGCCAAGCGTATCCTCGACGTTCTCGGTGCACTCGTGATCCTTTTGCTGGCGACGCCAATCATGATTCCGGTCGCGATCGCCATCAAGGCAACGTCGCCCGGGCCGGTGTTTTACCGTCACGAGCGGGTAGGCCGCCACGGTGAGCGCTTTAAGGTCTGGAAGTTCCGGTCGATGCGCAGCGATATCTCCAAGGAGGACATCCTTGATCAGATCGCTCTCGATGAGTTCAAGACCAGTTCGCCGGTCTACAAGTCACCGAACGACCCACGGGTCACGACGGTCGGTCGGGTTATACGCCGGACGGGCCTCGACGAACTACCACAGCTCTTCAATGTGATTGGAAGCTCGATGTCTTTGGTTGGTCCTCGTCCACTCGTTGACGAGGAAATCGCCGAACTCAGTGTTGAGGCATTCAAGCATCGCAATTCGGTGGCTCCCGGAGTCACTGGTCTCTGGCAGGTGTTCCGCCGATCGGAGACCTCATTCGAGGAGCGTATGCGGCTCGACCTCACGTACGTTGGATGTCGCAGCCTTTGGCTTGATCTCTATCTGATGGTGATGACGCCGTTGGCGCTGGTCAAGGGAGAGCGTTCCTTCTAGCCGGCCGCTGCGTAGCAGACCCCCACGAGCGAAGTGGACGCGTCCGAACCCACGATTCGGACGCGTCCATCTTCGTTTTGAGACCGGGGTTGGTGTAGCCGAGCCATGCCGCGGGTGTGACTCCGCTACCGTATCGCCATGTTCTCACCGAATATCGACGAGCTTCTCCAACACAACGACGCCCACGCAGAAAGACACGGGCGCGTTCATCTGGACGTAGCGCCGAGTCGGAAGCTGTCGGTCGTCACCTGTATGGACTCGCGGATGGACGTTTTCGAGATTCTTGGTCTTCGCAACGGCGAGGCGCACGTAATTCGCAACGCTGGTGGCGTGATAACCGATGATGTCATCCGATCCCTGTGTTTGTCTCAGCGAGTCCTGGGGACTGCAGAAATCGTCCTGATCCACCACACCGATTGTGGCCTCGAAAAGGTCACCGACGACGAGTTCAAGTCCGCCCTGGAAGCCGAATTGGGCGTTCGGCCGCAGTGGGCCGTAGAGGCATTTACGGATCCGTATGCCGACACCCGCCAGTCAATGAGGCGTCTCCACCAGACGACTTTCGTCCCCAACAAGGACCACATCAGCGGTTTCGTGTACGACGTCGATACTGGACGATTGATCGAAGTCAAGCTCGACGACTCCTAGCCACCGTCCTGGACGCTGATCACCAACATTCTGATGAGTGACCTCGGCCTCGACCTGGCGAGGGCTGTCGAGCTCCTTGCGATGCATGGGATTGCCGTGGCCGACGGGTTCACGTCGTGCTGGACGGAGAAGTATCGAACCAACCTTCCACGTCCGGTCACTCGGTTGGTTCGGCCGCCGCCGCGACCACCCTCACCGCCATCCTCGGTCCCGGGTTCACCGACACGTCCACCACCGGCTACCCGTCCCGTTCCTTCTCCTCACCGTGGGCGGGCGGCCTACGAGGCTGCCAATTCCCGGGTGCTCGGCGGGATCCACTATCCGATGGGAATCGCCGCTGGCTTGGATCAGAGGGAGTGTGTGGCCAAGGCCGTCATGACCCGCGTGCGAACTCGAAAGGGCAATTCGCTCCAGTTCCCCTAGTCGGCAGCTTGCCGCGTCGGTTCCGCCGTGTGATACTCATGCTCGATGGCTACCCGTAAGAAGTCGAGACCCGTGATCGGCTGGCGGGAGTTCGTCGACCTCATCGACCTCATCGATCGGCCAATCAAAGCCAAGATCGACACGGGCGCGCGCACGTCGGCCCTTCATGCCTTCGGATTGCATATTTCCGAGAACGATGGGGTAACCACTGCCACCTTTGAGATCCATCCCGAGCAACGGTCCGGTCTCCATGCCCGCTCGGTCACCTGCGACGTCGCCGGCTTCCGAAAGGTACGCTCGTCGAATGGCAAGTCCGAATTGAGGCCCGTCATCGAGACGACTGCCAGGATCGGTAAGGTCAAGTGGCCAATCGAAATCACCCTCACATCTCGCGACGACATGGGTTTTCGAATGTTGCTCGGTCGGTCAGCTATCCGAAAACAATTCCTCGTCCATCCCAGCCGTTCGTACGTGTTGTCTAGTAAGCCAGAGAAGGAACAGCCCCAATGAAACTTGCCGTACTCTCGCGTGCCCCCCACGCCTACAGCACCCAGCGTCTCAAAACCGCCGCGCTTGAGCGGGGCCATGAGGTGCGGGTGCTCAACACTCTTCGGTTCGCCATCGATCTGTCGGGGGATGTCCCGGACATGCAATATCGGGGCAAGCAACTCGGCGACTTTGATGCGATCCTGCCGAGAATCGGAACCTCCATCACGTTCTATGGGATGGCAGTTGTACGCCAGTTTGAGCAAATGGACGTCTACACGCCAAACACGGCTGCCGGGATCGCCAACTCTCGGGACAAGCTTCGGTCCATTCAAATCCTTTCTCGTCATGACATCGGGATTCCGGCCACCATGTTCGTTCGAGATCGAGCCGATGTGCTCCCCGCCATTGAACAAGTCGGAAGCGAAGCGGTAGTCATCAAACTGCTGGAAGGTACTCAGGGGATCGGTGTAATTCTGGCCCCTGACAAACGCGTCGCGGAAGCGGTCATCGAGACCCTCCAGAGCACCAAGCAGAACGTCCTCATCCAGAAGTTCATCGCCGAGAGTAAAGGTAAGGACATCCGAGCGTTTGTCATCGGCAATCGGGTCGTGGCGGCCATGCGCCGGAGCGCGGTCGGCGATGAATTCCGCTCGAACGTACATCGAGGCGGAACAACTCAGGTTGTCGAACTCGACGCTGAATACGAACGTGTCGCGGTCCAAGCCGCCCAGATCATGGGCCTCCGGGTAGCCGGGGTCGACATGCTCGAGAGCGACCACGGACCCTTGGTCATGGAGGTCAACAGCTCACCGGGACTGGAAGGGATCGAAGGAGCGACCGATCTCGATATAGCCGGTGCCATCGTCGATTACATCGCCAGCCAGGTGGACTTTCCCGAACTCGATATTCGGCAGCGGCTCACTGTTTCAACTGGATACGGGGTCGCTGAGCTCCACGTCCGAGAGGGCGCCGATATTCTCGGCAAGACGATCGACGAATCAGGCTTGCGTGAGCGCGACATCGCGGTGTTGACCCTCACTCGAGGCACAACGGTGATACCGAACCCAAAGAGCACCCGGGTCCTGGAGGAACACGATCGCCTTTTGTGCTTTGGCAAGCTCGAATCAATGCGCGACCTGGTTCCAGCCAAACGTCGGCGCAAGGCACAGCCCAAACTTCAGCGTCTACCGCATGACTCGGTTCCAGCCACCACCGATGACACGCTGAACATCGGTATCCGCTAACCCGGAACGGTGTGTACCCGGGTGCCATTCGGGTGGTCGAAAAACCGAACAATAGTTCGGAATTTCTTAGAGCCTTTCGGGCATCTCCTGCGTCTGATGTGTAGCACTTGGAACGGGGTACCGATGCCTTGGTGCCCCAACGATCTCAGGAGTGAGAGTGGCATTGAGTTTGTTTGCTTCCCTAATCGGAGTGTTTGCTATTGCCGGGTTGGCGTTCATGGTTTTGGCGCTTGTGGAAATCCTCCGAACCGACAACGCTGCTTGGGATGCGTCAGGAATGGTTCAGCTCGTGTGGGGTTGCGGTCGTTCTCTTTTTTCCCTTCATCGGCTCCGTACTCTTCTTCGCCATCGCCCGACCCAGACTCACCGCACAACCGGCATAGGCGCCAACAAAGAGGCAATCTGTCAGGTTGCGTTCAGCCTGGTTGGCTAGCTTCTCGTTCACGAGTTCGAGGGGGATCCCATGCAGGCCGGAGAAAAAGTTCTGACTGCCACCCAACTGGGTATGACCTATGGACAAAGACAGGCGCTCCGAGGCCTGTCTTTCACATTGGGAGCTGGCCGGATCCTGGGTTTCCTAGGCCCGAACGGGGCTGGCAAGACGACCGCAATCCGGATCCTGACCACCATCATCGAACCAACCACCGGTAGTTTCTCAGTGGCCGGCATCGATTCGAGTGATCCCCACGGCATCCGTCAACGCATCGGGGTCCTTCCCGAAAGCCTCGGCTTTCCCGGACGAAACACCGCCCTCGAATACTTGACGTACTTTGGCGAGCACTACGGGCGGTCCCGCACAGAGAGTCGGGATCGAGCGCTCAGTCTGCTCTCCGAAGTGGGACTGGGAGGACGCCACAGCTCGCTGATCGGCTCGTACAGTCGCGGCATGCGTCAGCGGCTCGGTATTGCCCGAACCCTGCTCGGGGACCCCCAAGTGGTCTTCCTGGACGAGCCGACCCTGGGTCTCGACCCACGGGGTCAACAGGAATTAGTTCAGATCATCCAGCGCATCGCAAGGGAGCGAGGAGCCGGGGTGGTCTTCTGCAGTCACCAACTCGCCGAGGTCGAGAGCGTATGCGACGACGTAATCATCCTGAACGAAGGCCAGGTAGTGGCCGACGGTCGGGTCGAAGACGTGACTGCCCGTAAGGGCGCGGTCAGATTCTCGGTGGTTGTAGATCCACCATACGTCGACGAAGCCGTGAGAGTCCTGCAAAGTGAACGGTTCACGGTCTCCAGGGATCCCCAGGTAGACGGTCGAATCGAAGTAGAGCTCGGAACTGAAGATCCGGACCAAACACTGGAGATACGTCGGGAACTCTTGCGATCCCTGCTGGCGGCCGGAGTAGATATCGTTGCCTTCACCAATGAAGCCAGCCGCCTTGAGGAAGTGTTCCTGAGCCTCACCGAGGGAGTCGCCTCGTGACCAACGAGCACAAGCGGAGCGAAGGGCGACCCAAAGCGGGGTGGAGGATCGTCCTTCGGAGCGAACTCAGCGATTTGTGGATTGGTGGGAAAGCGATCATCTTCCTCATCCTCTTCAGCCTTTTGCTCGGCGTGATGGCGTTCCTTTTTGCAACCAACAAGGAACTCAGTCTCACACCACCCGCTGAGGCGCTCTTCTTGATGGTGAAAACCACGCTGGCGGTGGGCCTCCTCTTCGGACTCGTACTTGGCGCAGACACAATTAGTGGTGAACGGGAGCGAACCACGATCGAGAGCCTGCTGCTCACGCCGGTGCGCCGCCGCGACGTCGTGATCGGGAAGTACCTGGCGGCTCTGTCGCCGTGGCCAGCCGCCATGGCCGTGGCCGGGGGCTACCTGTTGCTCATCGCCCCGGATGGTGCCACATTCGTTTCTGCGTTCGTGTGGACGGGGTTCGTCGGCACGATCATCGTGGCGGCGTTTACCGGGTTCGGGGTTCTCGTGAGCGTGATGAGCGCAACCAACAAAGCGTCGCTTTCGACGAGTCTGCTCGTGTACATTCTCTTTTTTGTCCCGACCCAGCTACCAGGGAGCGCCCAGGCAGGCGTCGTTGGCGAACTCATCAGGAGGGTCAATCCTCTGGATGCCGTCAATCAGTTCTTGGACAAGCTTCTGGTGAGCAACGCGGCATTCGACGAATTGGTCTCCTGGCTGGTATCGCCGATGATCATGTTTGTTCTCGTGGTTCTGGGCCTCGGTCTGGTCGCTCCCCGGGCCTTGCGACTCGACCCGCCAGGAATCGGCGCTTTGTTCGCACGCGGGAGGGGAGCGGTAGTGCTCGCGTTGGTGATGTGCACAATCGCACTCGCAACGGCCTCCCCGTCCCAGGCTCTCCAAGAGTCAACTGGACAGCTGACTATCGACGTCGACCTGTCATCCCAAGAGGTCAAGACGGGTGACACGATCAACTTCCAGACCCGGGTTACCGTACCGGAAGATGAGATTGGTCCGTGGATCGTCGCGATGAACATCGTGAACCTCGGCGATGGTGATCCGGTCGATCCGGAGGATTGGTCGCCGCTGCGGGCACAAACGATCGAACAGGTCGACGCAAGCCGACAGGCAGTCCTCGAATGGGAAGTCAACGCCATTATCAAGGGCGACTACCTGGTGTACATGGTGGCCCTGGCGTCACCTGCTTCGGCAGGGGAGACATCCCAACCGGTATCAAGCCAGGGGATCCATCTGACCGTTGAGCAGTTCTTCCGGATCAACCCTGGAGGAGTCTTGCCCCTCGCAATAGGAATGCCCCTGGCGTTGAGCGGACTCCTCTACGGAGTGAGCCGGGCGCGCCGACGGACGATCGATAGTGAGGTAATGAACTAGGACACGCCAGCCGAAACCGACCGCTCGGGCGGTCTAGCGGTGTGCGTAGCGGGCTTCGGTGGATGACGACACGAGGTCCCACGAACCCTGGCTCGATTCGTTGGCGAACCGGACTTCGACCGCGTCACGCCAGGTATCCCAGCGACGATCGAGCCAGGTTCGGGCGGAGAAGATTCGGGCCACAACGGCCTCCAAGGTTAGAGCACAGAAATTTGTCAAGACAAATACTATCCGTTGTCTGGACAAACTCCAAGCTCTCAAGCGCGGGATCTAGCTGACCGAGGCACCCGCCAGGATTGCCGCCGCAGCGATCGCCAGGCCAACCCCAACGAGTTGGCGCGCCGGGAGGCGTTCATGGTGCACCAGCCTTGCCATAACCACAGTAGAAACCGGAAACAGCGCATACACGGCGGTCGTGATGGCGATCGGCCCGACTCCAACTGCCAGGTAATACAAGAGGTTGCCGAGGGCGGTCAACAGGCCGGCAGTGACAGTGATTGGACGTGCCGCCCGATTGGGGATGAGGCGCCGCCCGGTGAACACGAGGTAGCCTCCGAGCAGGAAGAAGGCAACTGCGCGGCTGGCGACGACGGGCAGGAGCCCGGCTTCGTCACCGACGAGCGCCAACGCCAGTAGCTGGACACCGAAGCCGAGTCCGGTGATTAGGCCGTGGGCCACTCCAGAGAGGCGGGTTTGGCGGCTGAGTCCAATCGCCGGCGTGATCGACACCAGAACCACCGCGAACAATCCGACGGCCAATCCAAGCGCCCCCCACCTTCCAAGGTCCTCGCCAAGAACCAAGCCTCCCACGACGGGCACCATTACGGCAACAAGGGCGGCAATCGGTGAAACCAAACCCATCGGCGCCGATGCGAAACCCCGGTACAAGGTAAAGACCCCGATCATGCCCCCGACCCCGGAAATCGCACCCCAGGTCATATCCGCCGTTCCGGGTGAACCACCGAACATGGGCGTCAATGCCAGGAGCCCGATCGCACCCACGAGAAAACTGAGCGCAGCGACTGGATGGGGGAAATCTCGCCTCGCGGCTGTGCCACCGGAGAAGTCGCCGGCTCCAACGACAACTGCACCGATGCCAGCCAAAACAAGATGCATCAGGTTTACCTAACGGGTCGGTCACAGATGGAAGCGGGTGGCATGGTAGTAACCAGTCTGCGGCAGCTACGGTGCGTCAGCAAACCGCAGGTGGGTCTCGACACCGAGAGTCCGATCGGCTGGAAGCTGGAAGGCATCCGCAGGATCCCGGGCGTTGCGGTGCAATACGATGAAGAATCGATCGCGTAAGCCGAGAATCCAATGGCGCCGTCCAGGCTCGAACGTTTCCCGACCAAGGAAGTAGGTCGTTTGGTTGTGGGAGAAGCTCAAATGCGAGTTCACAATCGACTGGAGGTCGGCAGGCACGTCGATGCGGTCAGCAAATCCATAGTGGAGTTCGACCTCGTGGAAACCTAGATCCCGATGTCGGATCTTGTCACGCCGTGCCCGCGGCACGTGCGCGTCGTCGGAGATCACCACGCTCACGATCACCATTTCCTCGTGAAGCACCCGGAAGGTGTGAACATTCGCAAGCAGCGATGGTGGCACCACCCCGGGGCGGCGGTGCAAGTACACGGCCGTACCCGGCACTCTGACCGGTGGGTGGGCCTTTAATGACTTGATGTATCGGTGGAGCGGGAGTCGTCGGGGGAGCGCCTCGTCGCGCATTGCCAGCCTTCCCGTTCGCCAAGTCACCATCAGCGTGAACACGCCGAGGCCGATGACGAGAGGAAACCACCCACCCTGAGGGATCTTGAAGAGGTTGGCTCCCAGGAAGGCCGAGTCGACGACAAAGAAAGGAGTCGTGACCGCCAGGGCTTTCGGCCACGACCAATGCCAGCGCAGCCGGGCCATCACCAAGAACAGGATCGTCGTGATCAACATGGTCATCGTGACGGCGACACCGTATGCCGCGGCGAGGGCAGACGAGGTACCGAACGCGATCACCAAGCCGACCGCGGCGATCGACAGGACCCAGTTGATATGAGGTACGTACACCTGGCCCCGCTCGGTGACCGAGGTGTGAACGACTCGGAACCGGGGCGCATAGTCGAGGTTGATGGCCTGGGTGGTAATCGAAAAGGCGCCCGAAATGAGTGCTTGAGAGGCAATGACCGAGGCGACCGTCGCTAATCCTGTCATGGGCCACTGTGCCCACGAGGGAGCGAGCAGAAAGAAGGGGTTTTCTATCGCCTCAGGAGTTCTCAGCAGCAAGGCGCCCTGCCCGAAGTAGTTGAGGATGAGCGAAGGGAACACGACGAGAAACCATCCGAGTTGAATCGGCCGGCGCCCGAAGTGACCGAGGTCGGCGTATAGGGCTTCGCCACCGGTAACAACCAGAAAAACGGACCCGAGCACGAGGAAACCGCGAAAACCATTCTCCAAGAAGAATTGGAAGCCGTAGGTCGGCAAAACCGCCCGAAAGACTCCCGGATTCTTGGCTATGGAACCGATGCCGAGGACGCTGAGGACACCAAACCAGACGACCATGGCAGGCCCGAACACCGCTCCCACCCTGCCGGTTCCGAACCGCTGCACCGAGAACAAGGCGACGAGAATGACGACTGCCAACGGAATGACCCACTGGGAAAGGGCAGGGGCAGCGAGGCTGACACCCTCAACTGCAGAAAGAACCGAAATGGCAGGCGTGATCATGCCATCGCCATACAGCAAGGCCGTCCCGAATAGGCCAATCACCACAAAGATCAGGCGATACGGCGTCGTACGCGTCGTGCGGGGAAGAATTAGCGCAGTGAGGGCAAGGATTCCGCCCTCTCCATGGTTGTCAGCCCGCAGCACCACCAACAGATACTTGATGGTGACGACGATGATGAGCGACCACACCATCAGCGAAAGCACGCCGAGGATGTTGGACTCAACGACCGGTATCCCCTCCCCGCCACGCAGCGACTCACGAAACGCGTAGAGCGGGCTAGTCCCGATATCGCCGTAGACCACTCCGAGGGCGGCTAGTGCGAGGGCCGGGCGGCTAGCGCGTTGGTGGCCATTCTGGTTCGACAAATCTTGTGCCTCCGGGCATCAGGACAACCGAAGAATGATAGTCGAACGTCAGCTCGACCGCGATCAGCTGTCGAGTTCCAGAACCAGGTCAATTTCTGCTTCCAATCGGAGGAGTTCGGCATACGCGTCCGCGAAGCTCTCGATTGGTCCGCTTCTCGGCGGGCACTCGAAGAAGGCGTCTTCGGCAATCTGAAACCACTCCCGTACTGCTTCGTCTATCGCCCGGTCCGGGGTCGGCGATAGATCAGGTCGCATGGTTCGCAAGGTGCCAAGTGTTTCGTTGCACATGGCAGCTTCGGGTTGGTCGCCGGCCGCAGGTTGTTCCGGGACGGAGGCGCGCACCGCTTGCCATTTGGGCTGCCACTGCGCGACGGTCGGTCTGGTTTGTTCGCCACAGGCGCCCAGCAGCAGGAAGAGAACGAGCCCGAGCAGTACTGATGACCGGAACCCGGAGCGCTGATCGTTCGTCACATCTGTCAAGCTAAACCATTCCCGCTAGCAACCAGGTGTTCTCGGCCCCGATTTCGGGTCGCCTCGGGAGGTGGCAGATTGGCATCAGCTCAAGGGACCTGCGACGTTCTGCGCCGCGTCGCGTATCGCGCCCGATCGAACCAGCTTGGTGGCCACCTCGAGTTCGGGCGCCAGAGTCCGGTCCGAACCGAGATGGTCTATGTGCTGTCGGACAAGACCAAGTACCCCCGTCGTGACCGGGCCCGGGGTAAGTGGGTCACGTAACTCCAACGCCTGGCAAGCGGCAAGTAATTCCACGGCAAGAATCCGTGCGACGTTGTCCACGACCGTCCTCAACTTGCGCGCCGCCCCCCACCCCATCGAAACATGGTCTTCCTGCATTGCAGAGGTGGGCATCGAATCGACGCTCGCCGGGGCGGCCAGGCGGCGATTCTCGGCGGCCATCGACACGGCGGTGTAGTGAGCAATCATATATCCCGAGGACACCCCCGGGTCTTCCGTGAGAAACGCAGGCAACCCATGTGACCTGGCCGGGTCAAGCATTCGATCGAGCCGTCGTTCGGCGATCGATCCGACTTCTGCCACGGCGATCGCCAAAAAGTCGCAGCCAAGGGCGACTGGAGCGCCATGGAAATTCCCGCAGGACGCAACCGTACCGTCCGGCAACACCATGGGATTGTCGATCGCCGACCGGAGCTCATTTTCGGCAATCTGGGAAACGTAGGTCCACGTGTCGCGAGCGGCGCCGTGCACTTGAGGGGTGCAGCGCAAGGAATACGCGTCCTGGACTCGAACGTCGTCATGCCGGTGCGAACCGACGATCTCGGATCCGGCGAGGACGAGCGTCATGTTGGCAGCGGCGACTTGCTGGCCGGGTTGAGGACGGAGCGCGACCAGTTCGGCGCGAAATGCCTGATCAGTGCCGAGAAGAGACTCCACAGTCATAGCGGCGATGACGTCGGCGGTAGCCAGAATCACTTCGAGGTCGTGGAGCGCTAAGATCAACATCCCGAGGATCCCGTCAGTGCCGTTGATCAGCGCCAGGCCTTCCTTCGCTCGTAGCACCACCGGCTCGACGTTTGCCTCCCGCAGAGCATCGCCTGCCGGTTTATCGGTGCCTGAGACGGTTACGGTGCCCTCGCCGATCAACGCTAATGCGATGTGCGCGAGCGGCGCGAGGTCTCCTGAGGCTCCGAGGGAACCATATTCGTGCACCACCGGAGTGATGCCTGCATCGAGCATTCCCAGGTATGCGTCAACGATCTCGGGGCGAGCTCCTGAGTAGCCCATGGCTAGCGACCGGGCCCTGAGGAGCATCATCGCTCGCACGACTTCTTCCTCCACCCGTGGTCCCATGCCGGCGGCGTGGGAGCGAATCAAGGACAGTTGGAGTTCTTCGCGTCGTGTCGCCGGTATAAACGTCGCGGCGAGCGCACCAAACCCGGTGGACACACCATAAACAGGTGTTTCCGAGGCCGCGTAGGCGTCCACGACCGCGGCCGAGGCGTCCATGGCGAGGCGTCCATCGTCTCCGAGCGATACAGTCGCACCGTCTCTGGCGACGCGCACGACGTCGGCCTGGGTCAGGCTGTCGCTTTCAAGGATGACATCGCTCATGCTGGCTCCGTTCTTGGCTCGGTGGCAGCGATCACCGGCTGAATTCGATCGACGAACCGGTCATATTCATGTGCCCTGAAGTTTTCCCAGGTAGAAAAGGAGGTCGGGTCGGTGACCCTGTCGAGAATGAGCTTGCCATCCAGGTGATCGACCTCGTGCTGGACGGTACCGGCGCTCAATCCCCGGTAAATCTGTTCGAATGGTCGGCCGGTGCGATCCCATGAGCGGACCTTGATGGACATCATGCGGAGCAGGTCGCCACGAATCGGGACACTCAAACAGCCCTCGTTGTTCAAGTACGTCTCGGTGCCGATCTGATGAACGACCGGATTGACGAGGACGGTGAGCGGTAGCGCCGGTTTGTACGGGTATCGCTCATTGGCTTCTACGCCAATGATGCAAACCCTCAAATTGACGCCAACCTGATTAGCGGCAATTCCTGCTCCGTTGGCGTGACGCATGGTTTCGATCATGTCATCGATCAGCGTTTGAATCTCGGCGCTGTTGACCGCCTCTACCGAAACTTCCAGGTTGGCGGCCCGGAGAACCGGATCGCCGATTTGCGGGATTGTTCTAATCATCGTTACCAGCCTCGTATGCCGACACTCCTGCAATCCAGACCGCTTCGCAGAGCGGCGCCCCTAGCCAGTACGCGAGAGCGGCCGGGTCGGTGGTAGCCCACAGCGCCAGGTCTGCCCGTAGACCCGGCTGGATGGTGCCGGTGTCCGCCAGTCCGAGCGCCGCGGCGGCGTTTCTGGTGGTACCGGCGAGGGATTCCTCGGGCGTAAGCCGAAATCGCGCAGTCGCCAGCCACATGGCGGCTTGGAGCGAGGCCAACGGAGAGGTTCCCGGGTTCAGGTCGGTTGACACAGCCATGGGTACGCCAAACCGCCGCATTGCTTGGATGTTTGGAAGGTTGGCTTCGTCGAGGAACACGGACGCGCCAGGGATGAGAACCGCGATGGTTCCAGCCCTACCCATGGCCCGCAACCCCTCCTCGTTGGCATGTTCCAGATGGTCGGCGGACAGGGCGCCGAATTCAGCTGCGAGAGCGGCTCCCTGACCGTCGGTGAGTTGGTCGGCATGGAGGCGGACAGGGAGTCCGGCTTCTTGAGCGGCGGTGAACACTTCGCGGACCTGGGCGTTTGAGAAGGCAATCCCCTCACAAAACGCGTCGACGGAGTCTGCCAGTCCTTCCTCGACGACTTGAGGAATCAGTTCCTGGCATATCTCCGCGACGTAATGATCCGGGTCGTCACGGTGCTCAGGCGGCACGGCATGGGCGGCGAGCAAAGACGTAACAACCCTTTGGGGTCCCACATGTCCGAGTTGTCGTGCCGTACGAAGTATGCGGAGCTCGTCGCGATGGTTCAACCCGTACCCCGATTTGATCTCGATAGTCCCAACACCGCTACGCAACATCCAGCCCATACGTTCAGCGGCACCATCGAAAAGGGCAATGTCGGTCGCGGCCCTTGTTGCCCCGACAGTAGACACGATTCCGCCACCCTCAGCGGCCAAATCGGCATACGATTTGCCAGCCAGCCGGTCTTCGAATTCGCCTATGCGTGTTCCTCCAAAAACAATATGCGTGTGGCAGTCGATGAGGGCCGGAGTAACGAGCCTGCCACCGACGTCTCGCTCGATTGCGGCGGACAATGCGGGGTCGTTCGGACCAACGTACGAAATCAGTCCGTCGGTGATCCCAATCGAGGCATCCCGGATCAGCCCGTAAGGGAGTCCATCAGGCTGCATAGTTGCCACCGTGGCTTGTGTAATCAGGAGGTCATAGGTCATCGCAGGAACCCCCGGATCGCGCTGGCAAGTCCCGATCTCGACTGCCCATTGCGATTGAGGCCCTCCTTGACCACGTGGCGACCTCCTACGACGACGTCGGTTACCGGCAACGGTCCTGCAAACAGCAAGGCACCAACGCCGTCGGAAGGTTCGAAGGTGCCCTGGTCGGTTCCGGTGGCGACCGATAGGAAATCTGCGGGTGACCCAACCCCCAGCGGTGCATGGGTTCCCCACCCCAACGCCTCCAACCCGGCGGTCGTTGCGCTGTGAAGAAGATCGACGGGGGAGTGGATCCCACGACGCTCCAGGCGCAAGCGATCGTTGAGTTCGAGCGAGCGAGCTTCCTCAAAAAGATCAACCACCGCGTTGCTGTCCGTTCCGAGTGACAGAGGAACTCCAAGATCGCGTAGCTCGCGGGCCGGGCCGATTCCATCGCCGAGCTCACGTTCGGTGGTTGGACAGAAACAGACTCCAGCACCTGAATCCGCCAGAAGCTTCATGTCATCGCCCGTGAGGTGGGTGCCGTGGATGGCAGTCGAGGCATCGTTCAATAACCCGCAGGCGCTGATGAGCTGGGTGGGGGACATTCCGTGTTCAGCCAGGCAAGCGTCGTTCTCCGCCCGCTGCTCAGAGACGTGAACGTGAACCGGACAATCCAAGGTTGCTGCCGTGTCCGCCACCACCTCCAGAGCGGGACGGGGGGTCGCTCTCACGCTATGGGCGGCCACTCCCAGCTTGATCGTCGGAGACGTGATCAGGCTCTCCAACTCAAGAACTCGCAAGGACCAATCGTCGGCAGATGCATCGGCGAAGCGCGATTGTTCAGGCAGTGGCGGCGCCCCGCGAACGTCGGAGGCCAAGTAGCACGTGTCGAGAAGGGTCATCCTGATCCCGGCATCAGTAGCTGCGTCGATCAGAGCTCGCTCCATCGCATGGGCCTCGCCATAAGGTCGCCCATCGGGCTGATGGTGAACATAATGGAACTCTCCAACTGCGGTAATGCCGGATCGAAGCATTTCGCCAAACACCTCCCCGGCCAGAGCTCGATAGGAGTCCGGTTCGAGAAGTTGGGAAACGGCGTACATGGCCGTCCTCCACTGCCAGAAATCTCCTCCGGATTCGTGTGTTTGACCTCTGATTACCCGGTGAAATGCATGCGAGTGGACGTTGGCTAGACCGGGAAGGATGATCCCATCCAACCTGACCGATTCGGGACCGGGTCTCGCGCCGATGTCAACGGAAGCTACGACACCGTTGGCTACTGCGACCGACACGTCACTGGCGAAGTCTGGGCCTCCCAACCAGGCGTAGGGGGCGAACCACTCCGTCACGGGGTTCCAGTGATCATGGGAAGGTCGATACCGCGACTTTCGGCTACGTCCCTGGCGATCGGATATCCGGCATCGGCGTGACGCATGACTCCGGTTCCGGGATCGGAAGTCAGCACACGGTCGAGTCGCTGCGCCGCCAGGTCGGTTCCATCGGCCACAACGACCATCCCTGCGTGAATCGAGCGTCCAATGCCGACGCCGCCACCGTGGTGAACGCTGACCCAAGATGCGCCGCTAGACGTGTTGACTAACGCATTGAGAATTGGCCAGTCGGCGATGGCGTCGGATCCGTCAAGCATGGCTTCGGTTTCGCGGTAGGGAGACGCAACCGATCCCGAGTCGAGGTGGTCGCGTCCGATGACGATTGGCGCCGATAGTTCACCAGAGCGCACCATTTCGTTGAAGCGGAGACCGAGACGACGCCGTTCGCCATATCCCAGCCAGCAGATTCTGCTCGGCAATCCTTGAAACGCCACCCGTTCCGACGCCATGGTGATCCACCGAGCGAGGCCAGCATCGTCAGGGAACTCCTCTAGAACTGCCCGGTCGGTGGCGGCGATGTCGGCGGGGTCACCGGAAAGTGCGACCCACCGGAACGGCCCCTTGCCTTCGCAGAAGAGCGGACGGATGTAGGCGGGTGTGAATCCCGGATAGTCGAATGCTCGATCGAAGCCTCCGAGTTTGGCTTCGGTGCGAAGACTGTTCCCGTAGTCGAAGACTTCTGCTCCGCGGTCGAGGTAACCAACCATCGCAGCACAATGACGAGCCATGGCCAGCCGGGCGCGCCTGATCAGTTCTTGTGGGGCCTCGTCGGCCATCTGGGCGGCGGCCTCAACGGTTAGATCATTCGGCACGTAGCTCATCGGATCGTGTGCGGACGTCTGGTCGGTCACGATATCGGCCGGGAAGTCAAGCTCGAGCAGCCGGGGCAAAACGTCGGCGGCGTTCCCAACCACCCCCACAGACAGTGGCCGACGCTCGTCCCGAGCCGTCAGACACTGAGCGATCGCTTCGTCGAGGTTGTCGGCGATCACATCGAGATACCGAGTTTCGAGACGACGGTTGGCGCGGTGGGCATCTACTTCGATGCAGAGCGCCACCCCTTCATTCATGGTCACTGCGAGCGGCTGGGCTCCACCCATCCCTCCCAGGCCCGCGGTGAGCGTAATGGTGCCGGCCAGCGAGCCCTCGAACCGTTTGTCGGCGATGGCGCCAAACGTTTCGTAGGTGCCCTGGAGGATACCTTGCGTCCCGATGTAGATCCAGGAACCGGCGGTCATCTGGCCGTACATCGTCAAGCCGGCGTCTTCCAACTTGCGAAACTCGTCCCAGGTCGCCCACTCCGGCACCAGCAGCGAGTTGGCGAGCAGGACCCGTGGCGCCCATTCGTGGGTCCGAAAGACCCCTACTGGCTTGCCAGACTGGATAAGGAGGGTCTCATCGTCCTCGAGCCGGCGCAATGTCGCAACGATGGCATCAAATGCCTCCCAGGACCGGGCAGCTTTTCCGGTTCCCCCGTAAACAACGAGGTCATCCGGGCGTTCGGCTACCTCAGGATCAAGGTTGTTCATGAGCATTCGCAGGGCAGCTTCCTGCCCCCAACCTTTGCAGGACAGTTCAGACCCTCGCGGGGCTCGGACGGGTCGGGGGCCACTCATAGGGAAGTCCTTTCCAAATTCGGTTGGTGGTCGCGGTGAACCGAACGGAACCAGACAGCCGGGAGGAGCGACTCCTCTCCATCCTGAGTGTACGTCAGTCGCTCAATCGTCAGCACGGGTGCTCCGGGATTGATCTTGAGAGTCCTGGCATCATCTGGCAACGCCTTTCCCCTTTCCACAGCGTGCTCGATGCGGACCAGCTGTATGGCGTACTTGACGGTAAGCAACCAGTGAACGGACTGATGCGCCAGGTCCTCATCTAAGAGGCCCGGGCAAAGACTTTCGACGATCCGGCGTTCCTCAACCGCCATCGGGCGACCATCGGCGAGGCGAAGCCGGCGCAGTCGGATGAGGGGAGTTCCCGCCTTCACCTTGAGAGGATTTCCCTCGTCGGCCGGCAATGGTTCAGCAGCGAGCACCTCCGTACTCGGGGTCCGTCCGGCCGCACGCATGTCGTCATCAAACGAACTCAACGAGAAGTACCGGGTCATCGGCGAGGCGGCTGACACATAGCTGCCGCTGCCCTGGGCGCTCCGAACAAGCCCTTCGGCACTCAGTTCTCCGAGCGCTGTGCGGATCGTTCCCCGGCTGACGCCGTACGCGTCGCTCATCTCGTGTTCGGTAGGGAGTTGATCCAACGGCGAGAGGGTCCCATTGAGGATCTCAGAGCGGATCCGGTCTGCAATGATCTGGTACTTCGGCGTCGGCATCGCTCAGCTCCCTGATGGCCGTAATCGCAGTTCAACCGACAGCCGATGGGCGGTGAGACCTTCGGCCGTGGCTAGCGTTGCGATAGTCGGCGCGATCGACCGCAGCCCGGGCTCGGTCAGCGTTTGTACCTGGCGCCAGGTGCCAAAATCCTCGATACCAAGTGGATTCATGGATCGGGCAAGCCCACCGGTTGGCAGTACGTGGTTAGCCCCGGTGGCATAGTCGCCGGCCGCCTCCGGGGACCAGTGCCCGACATAGATGGATCCGGCTGAGGTAATCAATGCGGCGTCGTCGGCGGCACACTCGGTGAGAACCGTGACATGTTCGGCTGCGAAGTCGTTGGCGAATGACAGAGCGTCGCTGATTGTCTCCACGAGAGCGATCAGACCATGGCGCGTCAGCGCCTGAGCGAGGATGTCTCGACGATCGAGCTCTGGCAGCATCCGGTTGATGTGCTCGACGACCTTGTGCGCCAGAGATTCGTCATCGGTTACGAGGAGGGCGGGCGAGTCGGGGCCGTGCTCGGCCTGGCACAGTAGATCTACCGCGACCACTTCAGGATCAGCCGAGCCGTCAGCGATAACCAATACCTCGCTAGGCCCGGCCGGCATGTCGATCGCACAAACTCCAAGCACTATGAGCTTGGCAGCCGTTACGTAGGCGTTGCCGGGGCCGACGATCTTGTCTACCGGGTCGATCGATTCCGTACCGTAGGCCAGCGCAGCTACGGCCTGGGCGCCACCCATGGCATACATTTCCGAAACCCCGAGACGAAACGCCGCCGCCAGCAAGGTGGAATCGATTCGACCGTCAGCCATGGCCGGGGAGGCGACAACAATCCTGCCGACGCCAGCCGCCATCGCCGGCACAACCGTCATTATTAGCGAAGACGGATAGGCGGCCTTCCCGCCAGGTACGTACGCCCCAACCGATCGCAGCGGAGACCACTTCCGATCAATTCGAACCCCTGCAACCGGTTCAACCGTAAGGTCCGTGGGGCGCTGCCGGGAATGAAAGAACTCAACATTGCGCATCGAGTGTTCGATGGCGGTTCGTATCTCTTGGCTGGCAGCGCTCCATGCCTGTTCCATCTCGTCATGCGTGACAGTCGGATGGGTTCGACCCCCGCCAAAGGTAAGTCCGGCGGACGCCAGAGCTTCATCGCCCCCGGTTCGGACTGCTTCACAGATTTCTTGCGCGGCCCGGTGCACTTCCGGACTAGCTACGGCCGACCGGCGAACGAGTTGGCGGGCTTGCTCGGGGCTGAGCTCCGCAAGTCGAGTTGTCTGAATCTCAATTGACATGGGCCGGCCGCTTTGGGATGAGCTCTACCCTAGGACGCTGAATTTGTTTATACAACAATGGACAAATCGCTGGTCGGTCGATTCGGAGAGGCGCGACGAGTCGCCCGCTAGGCCAACGAGCCGTCACCCGTAGCCAGTTCTCGTGACGGCTGCCGACGGTCCGTGTCGTAGAGAATACGGGTGAGGGGATTGTCTTGATCCGGATCGTTCAAGTTCCCCTGGGCTCTGCGAATGATCATGAGGAGGCCCATGCCGGCGCCGAGCAATACAGTTTCCGTTGGGCGACCCAACCCGTAGGCGGCCAACCAGATAAAAGTCCAGCCGAAGAATCCGGAGATCCCTCCGCCGATCTTCCATCCGATCGCCGACCAAACACCGGGCCACAGGACGGCAATCGGATCGAAAGCCAGCATGGCCAGCGACGACGTTGCTAGCCCGCGGCCCGATCGACGCCCAAGAAAGACGGACCAATCTGACCCAGCAACCGATGCCAGGGCACCAGCCGCGATCACGCTGGTCCCGAAACCCAACCACCGACCGGCAAAGACTGTGAGCAGTCCTTTCATTCCGTCCAGGAGTGCAACAAGAGCGCCGGCCTTCGCCCCGAGCAGGCGGGTGGTGTTGCCAGCCCCGAGGTTTCCCGAGCCAGAGGAAGAAAGGTCGACAGCGCGGGCTTTGCCGTAGAGATAGGCAACGGGAATAGCCCCCAGGAAGTACGCAGTGATGACGTAGATACCGCCAAATGCTGCATCCATGACGCCCTCCCTGCATTGCCCATCCACCAGTGTGGCCGGTCCAACCTGAACGTTAGCTGATTCGGGCCCCCGATTCCGGCCGATCGTCCCAGTGATGGCCGGCCAGAACCGGGTTCGTAGCTCGCAACTAATCCGACTGGCTCAAACCTTCAAAAACAACGAAACGAACTGCGGTGAGGAAAGGAGCATAAACTTTGAATGGTCGTGAACCAGACCGGTCGGTTCAGCAATGCCCTGCACTTTCGATGGCCACAGCCAGTTGCAGTGCACGTCACGCGCCCTGAGCGGATTGCCATGAAGGACGATGGCGGTCGGAACCGCCCAGATACCCTGGATCGGTTCGGCCGGGTAGATAAACAGAGCCTTACCGCCCGGCTTCAGGACCCGGGCCATCTCCGAAAAGGCCGCCTCGATATTGGGTATGTGTTCGATGGCGTGTACCGAGACAATCTTGTCGAAGGTGTCATCCGGGTAGTCAAGAGCTTCGGCGTTCCCGGTAGATACACCCTCAGTTACGGCCTCAGCAGCGGCGTGCGGGTTGGCATCGATCCCAACGGCATCGGCCCCAAGATCACGTAGCCGCTTGGTCAAGTGGCCGCGACCGCAGCCGACTTCGAGAATCCGGTCACCGGCGCGTGGATCAAGATGAGTGGCAACCGTCACCATATGCCGCGGGTCCCATCGATTCAGCAGCGCGTACCGTTTTGAGTCGTACAACGCACCGTTCTTGGTGCCCGATTGACGCCGGTTCCCAAATAGAGATTTCATTAAGCCGCCTAACGCAGTCCCGTGGTCACCATGACACTAACGGCCACCAGGACGGCTCCGTACGCTATGACTGGTCGGTGCCGATCAGTTGACACTCGCTTGGTTTGAACGGCCAGAACCAGGCCAACCGCGAAAACGGAGACTGCAAACCCGGCTACGACGTCAGAGAACCAGTGCACCGACAGGAAGATGCGGCTGTAACCGACCAGGAGTGCGGCAGGTATGAAGCCGATCGCCGCCACAAGGCCGGGTTTTGGACCAATCCGATACAGGGTGACGGTCACCGCTAGGGCGAATGTGAGGGCACCGGCAGAATGTCCAGAGGGCCAGGCGAACGACGCAAGCACTTCCGCTCCGGCATCAGGTCGACTGCGAGCGACTACTGCTTTGAGGACGGTGACGGTCAAGGCACTCAAGCCGACCATCGAGGCGAACACCGCCGCTCGCCGCATGGAGAAGGCAACTCCAATCCCGGCAGCTACGGCAACCGAGGCCACAGAGAGAGGACCCGTGTTGGTGCCCTCGGATACGGCAGCCAGAGCACGGCCGCGACCAGGCAGGGCACCGCGCGACGCAAGATCGTGGATCCGCGAATCGAGTCCAAAAGTCTCGGGATGCGTTAGAACAATCCATCCATACAGGCAGGCAAGGGCGACAAGCGAGATCACCACGAGGACCCAACCGAATGGCCGAGACAACCCGAGATGCGTGGCTGGCAGAGGGGCGGCATTATTGGGCATCGGCACGGTGTGACCCTAATCATCCCGGCTGAACGCCACCTGAGGACGGCCGGGGAGGCTCAAAGGTTCGAGTCAGGACCCGGCCACGCATGAGAAGCGCTCCCTGACAGCGGTGCTTGCCAGGAGCTGTCTCGCGTAGGATCAGCCTATGGAGCACGACCGGTTCTCGTCTGCTGCCTCGACAGGCAGTTTGTCAGTGGGCGCCCGAGCGCCAGAATTCGAGCTACGCCAAACCTTCAACCGCTCCGTCAGCCGAACTCCGGGAAAGCCGATTGTCATAGCGTTCTACGTCTTTGACTTTGGTGACTACTGAAACACGGAGCTGACCCAGTTGGGGTCGGTCGCTGGTGAGATCAAGTCGCTCGGTGCAGACCTGGTCGGTATCGCCGTTACTGCTACGTTTTCCCAGATGGCCTTCGCTCAGCATATCGGAATCGGCTTTCCGCTGCTGTCGGACTGGGATGGCACCATATCGGCAGCCTTCGGGGTTCGCTACGAGGAGTGGAAGGGCCACGTTGGCCTTGCGAAACGGTCGATCTTTGTCATCGATGGGGCAGGTACGGTCCGGTACGCCTGGAGCACCGAAAATGCCGAGGAATTACCACTCCTCGACCCCGTTATCCAGGCTTTGCGATCTCTGGCGTGAGCCAAAAAGGGAGTACTGCATCTTTGCGCGACCTCTTGATCCTCAGTCGTCCCCACTTCCTGGCGGGAGGGGTGCTGGCGTACGCCCTCGGTGCATCCACGGCGTCGCCTATCAGCGCCGATCGTTACCTGGCCGGCCAACTCATGGTCACGGCTGCGCAGCTGACTGCCCATTTCTTGAACGAGTACGCCGATCGATTTGTTGACGTAGGTATCACCAATCGGACCGCATTCTCCGGTGGTAGTGGGGTGCTGCTGACCGGACGCATCGACCCACGGATAGCCCTTCGGGCCGGACAGATCACATCGGCCGTCACGATCATCACGGCCCTTGCGATGTGGACGTTCAGTCCGGCGGCAGCCGCGATCGGCCTCGGAGCGCTCTGCATATCCTGGATGTATTCGATGCCTCCGATTCGACTGTTGGGGACCGGATGGGGCGAAGCGGCAACAACCGCAGTGGTAATTGGGGCCGTCCCACTTATCGGATCCACAAGTCAGGGGAGTGCACCGTCCTCGCCATTATTGATCTCGATCGCGGTCCTGTTCCCGGTCCACTTCGCAACGATGCTGGCCTTCGAGATCCCGGACATAGAATCGGATCGGGCAGCCGGGAAGCGAGTCCTGGCAGTACGAATAGGTCGAAGGGCAACCGAGGTTCTGATCGGTCTGGCGTTCCTGGGTGGCGCAGCCCTCCTCGCCGCCGGAGTCCTATTCGGGAGTCTTGGCCGGCCAGCGACCCTCGCCTTCACCGCGGTCGCTCCAGGATGGTTAACTCTGTGGGCGGTGCGATCGAACCGCTACAGCTTGGCGACCGCCGGTGCAGTCACGACTCTGGTATTCACCATCCTTGGTCTTGCTCTAGCCGTACTCTCGGGCCGGTGACCTCAGACGAGGAGAAGGATCGCCGCTCCCACCGAGATAATGATCCCTAGCGCGGCTAAAACGAGCGGCCCACGCCTGGCCGAGGCAAACTTATGCTCATCGAGCAGCGCCGTTACACGTTCAAACCGGGTAATGCCGTAGATAAGCATGCCAGCCCCGAATGCGATCATAAGTAAACCCAGGACTTCCGCAACGACGCCGTCGGATTCGACCAGCTTGCCGACGAGTACCCCGAGCCCCACTACGGCCAAGGAGGTCCGCACCCAAGCCAAGAATGTTCGTTCATTAGCGAGGTGGTCCCGTGCCGTGCTCTCTATGTTGTCGACTACGGGACGCTTCACGCCTGCCATGCCATTCCTCCACGATCTCTCGACGCAGTCTATGCGCTGCGACGACCACCCCGGCGACTCCCATCGCACGCGAAACGGGTGGAGAGTTGTAGAACTCTCCACCCGTTTCTTTGGCCAGGTTTGGTTCAGGCGCCGAACGCCTCGTCGAAGTAGCCTCGCAGTTCTGGGGTGGCCGGTCCGCTGTAGCCGCAGAAGTTGACGTTGGCACCAGTAGCGGTGATCAGGTAGCTGCTCCCGACCTCGAGTGGGAAGGCGCCGATGAGGGAGACCATGGCCTCTGATCCGCCGGTCAAGACCACTTCGGCTGCGTCACCACCTTTGTACCAGTGATCGACGGCCAGCGTTCCTTGAGCGCCGTCTACGGACGTCACGGTGCCTTCAAACGCTACCTGGGCATCCCGAAGAATGGCGACGTCGAACATGATGCATGACGACAGCGCATTGTCTTCGCCGAGGGACAGCTGAAGCGGGGGGCCGGCAACCGGCTGGGAGTCTCCACCCGATCCGGAGAACATAAACGCGCCGACAGCTACCGCTGCCACGACCAGGGTTGCGAGAGCAGGAACCCATCGTTTGTTGGGTTCTGGAACCCGGGTGGGGGCTTGCTGAGTGCTTGTTGACATGACACGCTCCATTCGGCGTATGGACGACGGGGTCGTCGGTGGTTCGGTCGGAACACCGGAGTGCATCGGATCGAGGCGGTTGATGCGGTTGCGCAGTTCGTCGTTCACGATGGATACTCTCCGTTGTTCTTAACCTCTCTATGTCCGGCACCGGCCGGATTCTGTCCATCGATCAGTCGACCCAACTTCTTTTTTGCTTTGGACAGGCGAAGGCTGACAGCGTTAGCCGTGACGCCCAATACGATCGCGATCTCCCTCGCTTCTAGACCCTCCCAGGCCCACAGGCGGAGGACCTCGCGGTCTTGTTCACCAAGTTGACGGAAAGCACTCGCCAATTGTGGGTAGTCGTCGAGCCCTGCTTCTTCGTGAACTTCAGGTAGCGCAGCTTCCCTGGTTAGCCGATCGAGTAGGCGGATTCGTCGCTGGTGGCTTCGGCGTCGGTTGGCGAGCGTACGGCGCGCCACGCCATAGCACCAGGGGAGGTAGTCATCCTCAATAAGCGCCGGCAACTTCTGCCAAAGAACAAGAAGCACATCGTCGAGGGCTTCTTCTGCGTCGTCGAGAGTGGTCCTGCGCCGCAGATACCTTTGCAGAGGTTCGTAGGTAGCCCGGTAGATCGCTTCGAACTGCTGTCGCCGCTCCCCATCATCGAAGTTCGAGTCCCGCGGATCAGTCGAAGTCTTTGCGGAACGATGAATCGGTTGCATTGGCCCCTCCTCAGCACGACAGGGTCGGGCTTTCCGTTTGGGACGTTCCAATACTGCGGAAGGTTCCCGCTAGATGATCGCCGACTCGACGAATGGTTCATTGCGCACGATCCGTTCGTAGCCAAGTGGCGACAGATCGAGCGTCCGATACTCACCGTAGGTGATGAGTTCGCTAATCCCGCGCCCGACCGCCGGTGACTGTTGGAGACCATGACCCGAGAACCCGTTGGCAAACATGAGGTTGACGAGAGACTCGGCCGGACCAATCACAAGATTGTGGTCGAGCACGTTGTACGCGTATTGGCCGCCCCAGGAGGCCATAACGGCGATGCGCTCGAACTGGGGAACATACTTCGCCAGGACCGGCCAGACAATCTCCTCGAACTCGTTGTGACGAGTGGCAAGATCGTCGTAGTCAACGGGCCGGTCATCGAGTGGCACACCGCCGGTTACATAGTGCTGGCGTTCTCTCCGGAAGTGGACTCCTTCTGGAGTCACGGTCAGGGGCACGTTCTCTTCAATCGGTTGCCGGCAATCGAACACGAACGTGGTCCGGGATCTCGGCTCAATCGGCAATGGAAGCCCGGCCATGTCTGCAATGACCTTCGCTCGAGTTCCTGCCGCGTTCACCACGTACCCGCACGGCACGACGCTGCCCGAGGCAAGGCGTACGGCAGCGATGCGATCGCCATCACGATCGAGTCCCACGACCCGGTCGGCGACGTACGTGACCCCGTTGTGTCTGGCTCGCTGGCGGAATCCGAGCAAGAGAGCCCATCCGTCGATCGAGCCTTCACGCTCGCTACCGAAGCGGGATCCAACCAGGGTGTCGGTGCTCATATACGGAAACTGACGCTGCGTTTCGTCAGGGGTGAGCATACGAACGTCGGCACCCTCCGCCAACTGCACGAGATGGTCTGCGTCCAGTCGGGCTAAACCTTCCTGGTTTGTGGCGAGAAACAGATATCCGGTGCCACGGAAGTTCAGGTCTGGGACGTCGCCGTCGACGACGACACGATGCTCAAAGTCATCAAGAAACTCAAGTCCAAACTGGCTGATTTTGATATTGAGCGGGTTCGAGAACTGTTCGCGGAAACTATTTCCCGACCGGGTGCTCTGGGCGTTTTCGTAGGTCGGGTCCGGTTCCACGACCAGGATCGAGCCGCCAAAGTCGGGATTCTCGCTCAAGAAGTACGCAATCGAGCTCCCCATCAACGCCCCACCCACGATTACGACATCGTATGAGGTCTGCACTGCCGTTCACATCTCCTTAGAGGTCTTCGATCCGGGGAAAACCGGAAGGAGGCATGATGTCGACGGTGGCGGAGCGTTGCTGAGCGGTCATTCCGCCGTCGACTTTCAGGACGTCCCCCGTGATGTAGGAGGCATCGTCGGATGCCAGGAAGAGGGCAGCGCCCGTCATGTCATAGGCTTCGCCGATGCGACCCAAGGGTACGTTCTCTCCACGAAAGATCCTGTCTTCGATCGGCAGGCCGCTGGTGTCGATGGAGCCAGGCATGAGAGCATTTACCCGAATGTTGTACGGTCCAAGGTCGAGGGCCATTGCACGGGTGAGCGCCTCGATCCCGCCCTTCGTTGCGTCGTAGGCAGTGAAAGAACGGTGCGACTGCGTCGCGCCGCCCGAGCTCATGTTGATGATTGCTCCACCCCCGGCCTTCGCCATGATCCGGGCGGCCCGATGGGAACATAGGAAGTGACCGGTGAGGTTGACGTCGATAATCCGGCGCCACCAGGCTTCGTCTGCTTCGAAGAAGTGCAGCATTGGACCGACCAACCCGGCGTTGTTGACGAGCACATCAATCCTGTTGTGTTCTTCCATGAGCGTCGCAAACATATCGGCGACGTCGGTACCGTCTGAGACGTCGGCCCGGATCGCCATGGCCGACCCACCCACAGAGGCGATGTGTTCAGCAACTTCTTGCGCTTTGCCAGCGTCTACATCATTGACGACGACCCTGGCACCCACGGTGCCAAACCGCTCAGCGATAGCTCTCCCGATGCCGGAACCTGCCCCGGTGACCAGAACCACCTTTCCACCTAACGATTCATACATGACGCTTCTGTTCCAATCTGAGTCTTTGGAGATTCTCGCATAAAGGTTTCACTGCATTGCTCATGGAGCGTCGGATCCCTGGTCGGTACCAAATCGAAACCGCTGCACTCATCGAAGAGACGACCACTTCGCCGGGGACTCTAGAAGTCCGTGACTACACCCTCCACGTCAAGGTGGGGGAGTTTCGGAAGTGGTGACCATCAACATCGAGTGCGACTCAGAAATTCGGGGTTCCGGCTCCCTGACCAATCCGGACTTGCTCAGCGGTCGAGCGCTTCAACGATCTGACGCACGCAGTCGTCGAGTGGGAGCGTTGTGTCCACCCGGATCTCAGGCCGCCCGGGCGGTTCATAGGGTGCCGACACTCCGCTGAATTCCGGAATCTCGCCCGCTCGGGCTTTCGCATAAAGGCCCTTGACATCGCGTGATTCACACAGTTCCAGCGGCGTGTCGACGTACACTTCGATGAAACGTCCTTCCGGGTGTATCGCTCGGACTGCGTCGCGATCTGCCGCGTACGGTGAGATGAATGCGGTCAGTACGATGAGTCCGGAGTCCTGAAAGAGCCGACAAACTTCCCCAATACGTCGAATATTTTCGGTCCGGTCTTCGGCAGAGAAGCCCAGGTCCCGGTTAAGCCCGAAGCGGATGTTGTCTCCGTCGAGCACGTAGGCCGCCACTCCTCGATTAATGAGAGACCGTTCAACCGCATACGCGAGGGTCGACTTGCCAGATCCCGACAACCCCGTGAACCAGACGGTATACGCCTTATGACCGAGCTGAGCCGCCCGATCTTCAGGGGTTACCTGACCATGGCTGCGAACAATATTCGATGAGACAGGACGGTCATCCACGCAGGAATCCACGTTCTCCGAGAACCCGCAAGATCTCGCTCACACATTCACTGACGCTCTGTACTGAAGTGTCCAACCGCAGGTCCATGTCCGTAGGGCGTTCATAGGTGGCCGATACTCCGGGGAAATGCTGGATCTCTCCTCGATCAGCGGCTTCGTACAACCCGTTGGGATCGCGCTGGCGACATACTTCAACGGGAGTGTCAAGGAACACCTCGATGTACCGCTGTGGGCCGATGAGATCCCGGGCTCTGCTCCGGACGTCGGAATTGGGAGCGACCAGGGCGGCTACGGCGACCAGACCCTGATTGTTGACCAGGCGGGCAACTTCCGAAACGCGGCGCAAGTTCTCGGAGCGGTCCTCAGCACTGAAGCCAAGGTCCCGGCTGATCCCCATCCGGACGTTTTCGCCATCGAGGCGGATCGAAACTTTGCCACGATCGAATAGCTCGCGTTCCAGGGCTGTTGCAATGGTCGACTTACCGGCGGCAGTCAGGCCGGTGAGCAACACGGTGCACGGTTGCTGACCGTACCGAATGGCCCGTTCGGCATCTTCGATGCCCGATATGTGCCGTACAAGGCCGGCCTCAGGGGTCCGATCCCACGCCGACGCGGCTCCGGTAATCATCCCCGCCCCGACCGTGGCATTCGTGAGGCGGTTTACGAGGATGAAGGATCCTGTCTGACGACTCTCTGCGTAGGGGTCGAACAGCAGCTCACGGTCCGACCTGATCGAACACAACGCGATGTCGTTGAGCCCCAGTTCCGATGCTTGCTCACGCTCGAGTGTGTTGATGTCCACCCGATGCCGGATCGCGGCAACCGTCGCATTGCTGAAGCCGTTCGTCGACTGGAGCAAGTATTGCTGGCCGGGTTTGAGGGAAGCATCAGCCATCCAAACAATCATGGCATCGACGTCATGGGCCTTGAGCGGCTGTTGACCTGCTTTGACGAGAATGTCCCCGCGACTTATGTCTATTTCGTCGGCCAGTGTCACGGTTACCGCACGCCCGGCTCCAGCCAGGTCCAGGTCCCCGTCGAAGCTGACGATCCGCTCGACCGTTGAGCCCACCCCGGAAGGGAGCGATATGACCGGGTCTCCGGGCCGCAACACCCCCGAAGCGATCGTCCCGGCGAAACCCCGGAAATCAAGGTTTGGGCGCAGAACGAGTTGTACCGGCATCCGGAAGCGTTCGAAGTCGATTTCGCTGACCACATGGACCGTTTCGAGATGCTCCATAAGTGCCGGTCCGGTGAACCATTCGAGCGACGTTCCTCGTTCTACGACGTTGTCACCAAGGAGGGCCGACATGGGGAGAAAGTATGGGGTCCCGAGATCCAATCCTTTGGCGAACTCGAGATAGGACTCTCGGATCTCGTTAAACCGGTCCTCGGACCAGTCAACAAGATCCATCTTGTTAATGGCAACCACCACATTGCGAATGCCGAGCAGACTGGCGATGTAGCTGTGGCGTTTGGTTTGGGGGAGAACCCCCCGACGGGCGTCTATCAGAATGATGGCCAACTGGCAGGTGGATGCTCCGGTGACCATATTCCGGGTGTACTGCTCATGTCCGGGAGTATCGGCGATGATGAATTTTCGACGGGCCGTCGAGAAGTAGCGATACGCCACGTCAATCGTTATGCCCTGCTCACGCTCGGCCTTGAGACCGTCCATAAGGAGCGCCAGGTCCACCTGATCGCCAGCGGATCCCATCGTCGTCGAGTCGACCTGCAACGTCGCGAGCTGGTCCTCGTATATCATTTTCGAGTCATGGAGCAGGCGACCGATCAATGTCGACTTACCGTCGTCGACGCTGCCGCAGGTCAGAAAGCGAAGCAGGTCCTTATTCTCGTGTTCCGCGAGGTAGGCATCGATATCGGTGGCGATAAGGTCAGATTGGTGGCTCATTAGAAGTAGCCCTCCCGCTTCTTTTCCTCCATCGAACCCGACTGGTCGTAGTCAATCACACGACCTTCTCGCTCTGAACGCGTCGCGAGGAGCATCTCTTGAATGATCTCCGGCAGGGTATCGGCTGTTGATTCAACGGCACCGGACAGGGGATAGCAACCGAGCGTACGGAAACGAACCGATCGCATTTCGGGCACTTCGCCATCGTTGAACTGGAAACGGTCATCGTCAACCATGATGATCACCCCATCGCGGTCCACAACGGGGCGTACTGCGGAGTAGTAGAGCGGCACGATCGGAATTTCCTCGAGGTGGATGTACTGCCAAACGTCGAGTTCGGTCCAGTTGCTGATCGGAAATACCCGGATGCTCTCGCCCTTGTGCACCCGGCCGTTGTAGAGGCTCCACAGCTCGGGGCGTTGGTTCTTGGGGTCCCATCGGTGATGCTGATCGCGAAAGCTGAATACGCGCTCCTTGGCCCGGGACTTCTCTTCGTCGCGTCGAGCCCCTCCAAAGGCCGCGTCGTAGCCACCGGCGGTCAGCGCCTGCTTGAGCGCTTGTGTCTTCATGATGTCGGTGTAGTTCTTCGAGCCGTGATCGAACGGGTTGATGCCTTGTGCAACGCCTTCCTGGTTGGTGTGGACAACCAGTTCGAAGCCAATCTCCTCAGCCATACGGTCCCGGAACGTGATCATCTCACGAAACTTCCACGTGGTGTCTATATGCATGAGCGGGAAGGGAATCTTGCCAGGGAAGAATGCCTTGCGGGCCAGGTGGAGCAACACGGACGAGTCTTTGCCGATCGAGTACAACATGACGGGCTTTTCAAACTGCGCAGCCACCTCACGAATAATGTGAATGCTCTCAGATTCGAGCTGCTGGAGGTGCGTCATCCGGAGCTCAGGAATCGTCAACAGTTCGGACATCTTGACCTCACTTCGGACGATTCCACCGGTGAACTCCCGGTCGCGGTTGAGCTAATTTTTGGCATCCGTCAATATCCCCCCTGAAGACGCGCCACATCCTACGTCACGACTCGCCGTTTGAACATTCTGGCGATCATGGCGCAGCCACAGCGCACGTCTATAGGGCGTTCTGGGACCCCTCCAGGTACGGATCCCACTCGACGGTTGGCGGAGGAACGAACCCGTCGCCCCGATACGCCCGCCCGAGCATCGCATGGAACTTGGCAAGCGAAGACTCCCAACTGCTGAGTGGTCCAGGCTGAAAGCCGCGATTAGCGGTAGCTCGTTGTACCCCTTCGCAAGCTGTCCAGTCCTCGCGGTTGGTGGAATCCCAGAAGTCGACGGCGTAGCTAGGGTCGAAGTCCGGTTGGTTGACAGATTCCGGCGAGAACAACCACTCGCATACGACGTGGGTACGACCTGGCGACAGGGCCTGCATCCGGTGGGTCATGATGTAATCGGGGTGGGCGCTCACGAACAGGTTCGGCATCACCAACAGGTAAAGGATCTCTCGGGCAAGAGTCGGATCAAGATTTCGGAAAGGCGCAGTTCCAGAGTCGCCACTAAAAGACATCGTTTCGGCGTGTGGCTTGAGATCCATCGTCCCTCCGCACCACATGCCGTCTGAGTGAAGGGTCCGGCCGCTACTGGGAGGCGTCACTTCACAGAGTGCCGGGTGGATGGTGGTGCAGTGGTAACACTCAAGGTAATTCTCGGCAATCAGCTTCCAATTGGCGGCGATTTCATACGCATGGGTGGCGACCGTGACCAAACGGTTTGGCTCATAGCTTGAAATCACGTCACCGAGCGATCCCATCGTATCGGCGAGCGTCTGACCCGACCCCGAACTGTTGGCGAACAGCCAGCCATGCCAATCGTCGACCCGAAACCTGTGAAGTGACCAGTCCGCTTCATCGAAGCGAGGGCTCTGCGTCAACGTTGGGGCGGTCCTGAGTGTGCCGTCCATGCGGTAAGCCCAGGAGTGGTAGGGACATCTGATCTGCCTGGCGTCGATTGCCTTGCCTACCGGAACTAGCTCGTGGCCCCGATGACGGCAAACGTTGGAAAAACCGGTTATGGCACCTTGGTCGGGGCGCGACAACAGCACTGTTTCTTTGCCGAATTCGATCGCTCGCAACTGACCGGGCGACAACAGATCGTCGGTCCGGCCCAGACATACCCACCCGCCGTCGAACAGTTCGGCCTGTTCCCATGCGAACACCTCCTCGGACGCATACGCCATCGATGGGAGCGTGCGATTGGTGCCGTCGGTCTTGAGAATCGCTTCAATTGCTTCGGCTGGCAATGGTGCTGGAATCACAGCCCCACACTACGCGAATCTGTTGACGCTTCTGCATGATTTACCAAGGCAGGTTCTGGCTATCACCGCTAGCCTCGCACCATGTCTGGTGGTGCGATCAAGCTCGTCAATCTATCGAAGCGGTTTGGCGACATCGTTGCCGTTGACGGTATAGATCTAGACATCGAACCTGGCGAGTTCTTCTCTTTGCTCGGCCCTTCGGGCTGCGGAAAGACAACCACCTTGCGGATGGTGGCGGGATTTGAGCGACCGACTACGGGAGAAATACAGCTCGACGGATCTGACATGGCTGAGATCCCTCCCCACAAGCGGCCAGTCTCGACCGTATTCCAGAGCTACGCCCTTTTTCCGCATATGTCGGTCGGTGACAACGTCGCATTCGGTCTCCGCTATACCGATGTACCAAAGCACGAAGTTGCCGAGAAGGTCGGCGCCGCTCTCGAACTGGTACGGCTGGGTGGACTCGATAAACGAAAACCGACGCAGCTGTCGGGGGGCCAGCAACAGCGGGTCGCTCTCGCACGATCTCTCGTCTTGAACCCATCGGTTTTGCTCCTCGACGAACCGCTTGGCGCTCTCGACGCCAAGCTGCGCAAAGCACTCCAGGTCGAACTAAAGGCACTCCAGGAGCAGGTTGGAATCACATTCATCTACGTGACGCATGACCAAGAAGAAGCTTTGACTATGTCAGATCGGCTGGCCGTGATGAATCACGGAAAGATCGAACAGCTCGGATCACCCGCCGATGTCTACGAGCGTCCTGCGAGCACCTATATCGCAGACTTTCTCGGCCTATCAAACCTGTTGCACGGAACTATTGCATCGAACGATGGGGCTTCCTGTGTCGTGTCCGTCGGCGGGCAGCAGCTGACAGCTAGCGCGGGCATGGTCAATGGCGGCGGCGAAGTCAGCGTCTGTATTCGACCGGAACGGATTCGACTCGACGGCCACGAAGCCAACAACGTTCACGGGACGATCGATAGGGTGGTGTATCTCGGCTCGGTCCTCCACGTACTCATCAACGTCCCTGGCCTCGGCGAGATCCAGGCCTCGGTTCCCAACGACGGTCACGCGGTTTCGTTCAAACGTGGTGATTCGCTTACGCTCGGCGTCCCGCCCGACGCGGTGTGGGTCGTGCCTCGGACGAGCAGAGCTGATCCGGTCGAACCGGCACTCCCCAGCTAGATCTCAAAGTGGGCTACCGCCTGGACCGCGGACTCCGAACCCCCATCGCGGCGGTTGTACCGTCGAGTTGCCCAACCGGCCGAGCCAACAGCGAGCATGGTGGTTACGAGCAAAAGGGTCGCAAGTGCGTTGAGTGACGGGGGAGGAGCCAAACGAGCACCCGAGTACAGCCGCACCGGTATGGTGATCGAAGAGGCACCGCCTGCCAGGAATTGGCTAATCACGAAGTCGTCAATGGACAGGGCAAATACGATCGCAAACGATGCCACGATGGCCGGGGCGAGCATCGGCAGCAGCACCCGGCGCATCGCCTCGAATGGCGAAGCGCCCAGATCCATCGCTGCTTCCTCGTAGTCACGGCCGATCGCGAACAAACGTCCCCGCACGATGATCACGACAAACGAGATGGAGAACGTGACGTGCCCGAGGAATTGGGCCCATGTTCCGAACGCGACGAAGTCGTACAGGTTCGCAAATACGAGGAAGAGTGCGACGCCCATCACGATCTCGGGCGTAACGAGCGGAATGAGCATAAGGAAGCTGGCGGCCTTGACGCCTCGCCCTCGCCAGCGGGCAAGACCAATCGCGAGGGCGATCCCGATCGGAGCCGCAACGAGCATCGTGAGCGCGGCTAGTCGCAAGCTCTGAACGAGTGCCAGAAGCAGGGAATCGTCCTTGAGGACCGACCCGGCGTCGTAGAGATACCAGCGCAGCGAGAAGCCTTGCCAGGTGCTCCTGGACCGTCCAGCGTTGAACGAGAACTGAATGGCGATCAGTACGGGGATCAGCGACCAGGCGATGTAAATTAGCGTCGCGATCCTCAGGAACCTGGGCCGTCCCCACGGATTGGCAAGTCGGGCCTTGATCGTCATTCGCGAGCTTTCTGGGTCACGCGTGAAATATTGATGAGGTAGTAGACCATCAGAATCGCTACAAACGCCATAAGAACGAGCGTCAATGCGGCGCCCTGGCCGCCCTGACTGGTGGTCTGATTGATGAACTGATCAATCTGGTTCCCGATCATGCGAGTTCGTGGTGAACCCGACAGCAGGTTCGGCGTGTAATAGTCGCCAAACATAGGAAGCATGATGATCACGAGCCCGGCTAGCACTCCCTGCTTCGACATTGGGGCCGTGACGCGCAGGAATGCCTGTCGCGGGCTGGCCCCCAGGTCTTTGGCCGCTTCGATGACCTGCGTGTCGATGCGATCCAGGGCCGCGTATAGGGGCAGGATGAAGTAGGGGATATAGCCATAGACCAGACCCAGGATTACGACAATCGCCCGTCCACTGAGCCAGTTCTGCTCGGGGAAACCAAACAAAGCAATGGCCTTGTTCACCCATCCATCCGGACTCAGCAGGTTGACCCAGGCCAACATCCGCATCAAGTAATTGATCCAAAACGGAGCAAGCAAGGCCAAGAGCCAGAGCGCCTTGTGCTTTTCTACTCGCCGGGCAACAAAGTACGCCACCGGGTAACCGATTGCGACGCAGAGCAGGGACGCGGAGGCAACATAACCCATCGTGCGCACGGCGATCTTGCCCAGTTGCCCACCAAACAGATCTCCAAATACCGCCCCAAACGCACTCGGGTCCCAGGCCAGCGGATTCCATTCCGGCTGGGGTTTGAGGAAGATCGGGTCGATGTCGCCCATTGCCACGGAAATCACGGCATAGAACGGCACGACAAACAGGACGATAAGCCACACGACGCCCGGCATGGCGAACGCCTGCCATATCCACGTCTTCTGGCCGACCGCCTCAGTTTCTGCGGATTGAAGGTTTGACGCCATCGAGTCCGATCACCTGTTCATCGAGATGGACGTACCTATCCGCCCGACTGCACCTTCGTCCACGCATCGAGAAGCTTGGCCTCTTGGTCCGCGGTCAACGCGATGGGCACGGACGCCCGCGGATCGCTGAAGTCCTCTGGCCGCACGATCGCCGACGAGAGATACTCGGGTACCCACTCATCGGCAACGAGATAGTCGACGTCGAGGCCCTTTTGTGGTGGCTGATATCCAACCCACCCGAAGTTGGTCAATGCCTGGTCTTCGTCGAGCATGAAGTTAAGGAACTGGTGCGCCAGCACCGGATTCTCGGAGCCTTTCAAGACTGTCATCGTGTCGCTCGAGATCTGACCGTGAACCGAGGAGCCAGTCTGGGCCGGCCAGGCGTACCTAGTCACAGAAGGATCGCCGTCCTCCGGGAAGTAATACGGCGCTGACACCATGTCGCCTGACCAGGCCATATGGACGCCGAAGCGGCCTTCCGGGATTCCGGCGTAGGCCCCGTCAATCGTGTACTTGATGTCGGTGAGGTCGATGAGTTCGATCAGATCGGCCGTTGCTTGATCAATTTCCGCCTGGGTTGCATTGTGTACTTCGGTGACACCGTTCCGGTAGAGCGCCGCACCGAGGGTTTCCCGGAAGTCGTCGTAGAGACCTACCGGAATGTCGGCGTACTTCGGGTTCCAGAAAACGTCCCAGGCGTTGTCGATGCCGGTGACGTCGGCGTCGTCCACCATGTCATTGCGCCAGGCAATCCCGGTGGAATAGACCGTATAGGGCACTGTGTATTGGCTCCCCTTGTCGTAAAACGGGTCCGCTAGTTGCGGCCAGATGTTGGACAGATTGGGCAGGTATTCGTGATTCAGCGGCTGGATGAGTTGGCCGGCAACCACCTTGGGAATTGAGCCAGCAACCGGGAAGAACACGTCAAAGTTCACTTCGCCCGAGATCAGCTTTTGGAGGGCTTCTTCTTCGTTGAAGAACGTAGTGAGCTCGATCGACGTACCCAATGCCTCCTCAGCCAGAGGGATGGTCTCCGGGTTAAGGTAGTCCGCCCAGTTGTAGATACGCAGTGGGCCTGCCTCGGCAGGCAGACCAGAACTGATCATCTGGTTGCTGTCAAGTAGGGGTTGGGTCACCGGGTTGGCGGGCGACCCGATGACCACCTGGACTGCATCGGTGGCCCCGCCGTCCCCGCACGCGGCCAGGAAGGCGGACAGAGTTGGGAACGCCAATCCCATCGCTGCCGCCCGCGTGATGAAGTCGCGTCTGCTCATACCCTGGGATTTCGAGCTCGCGTGGTAGTTCTGCCGGGGATGGAATGCCATGGGAGGTCCTCCTAAGTAGTACCGGGCCGGGTCTCAACGCTTGGCGCTGCACCCATCCCGCTATTCGCTTGCATGCGGTTTGGTTTCGATGGCGGTCTCTGTTCGGCTCTAGGGGCTTGAGTAATCTTGAAGTGATTATGGCGAAGCCGCTCCGACGGGGCTGCCTCGTGAATGAGAGCGCCAGACCGCAGGCCGAGGTCGCGCTCAATCGTTGCTGCAGCCCACAGGATCGATTGATCGCGGCTGAGCACCGTCCGGTGTGCCACGATCTGGAGGGCAAGGCCATCGAGGAGTGAGATGGTACTCCAGGACGCGCCAAGCGGATCTGAGCACTCGAAGTCGCCTGAGGCAACCCCCGACTCGATGATCGTGAGGAGCGTCTGCTGCCAGTCGATATTCAGCGAACTGGAGGCCTGCTGGAGGGCTCCATTGCGTCCGGCCTCGGACCAAGCATCAAGCCAGAACTGGAACGCCGAGTCGCGATCAGGAGAGAAGTAAGTGTTTACGAAATGGGCGAGCTGTGTAACCGGGTCATCGAGAGCCGCGAGTTCATCGCGTGACGTCGCCAGGTCTTTCTCAGCCACCTTGCGAAACGCGCCGGCGAGGACCAGGTCCATCGAATCGAAATAGTGATGAATCAATCCACTGGAGGAGCCCATGCGGCCTGCAACGTCTCGCACGGTGGTAGCGCCGAGGCCTTTTTCGATCGCCACCTCGATTGCGGCGTCGATGATGGCCTCACGGCGGTCTTCCGGATTCATTCTCCTCATGGTTTGACAGTAGTTGGCCAGTTGAGCGGGTGTCCAACAAAAAGAGTATTGTCTGAAATGCATCCGATAGGAGGGTCCATGGCTCGTCACACCCCTTTCCACGAGCGGACCAGTGTGCTCAATACCACGCAACTTTGGTCTCACTGGGCCGGATACCTTTCTGCGCAGCGGTATCAACTCTCCGAGAAGTTCGAATACTTCGCCGTTCGCAATAGCGCAGGAATGTTCGACACCTCGCCCCTTTACAAATACCGGATCCACGGGCGGGATGCGGAGACGTTCCTGGGGGGGCTCTTGACCCGGGATATCCGCAAATGCCGGCCCGGTCATGCTCAGTACACGATCTGGTGCGACGATGATGGATATCTCATTGAAGACGGAGTGGTGATCCGCCAATCCGAAACCGACTTCCTCCTCAGTGCCGCCGAACCGAACCTCGCCTATTTCCAGGATCGGATCGGGCGTCTCGATGTCACGATTGACGACATATCCGACGAAGTGGCGGCGCTGGCTCTGCAGGGACCCAAATCGAGAGAGATCCTCACCAAGCTAAGTCCCGAGATCGAGAGTTTGCGGTACTTCCAGACGATCGAGACGAAGATCGGTGGTGCTCCGGTAACGGTGTCTCGCACCGGGTTCACAGGTGATCTCGGCTATGAGATCTGGGTGGAGAACGCCAATGCACTGGCGCTTTGGGATGCGGTGGCCGACGCCAGCGACGGCTACGGCGTCCTGCCGTTCGGAGAAACGGCACTGCTGATGACCCGCATCGAGGCCGGACTGGTTTTGATCGATGTCGATTTCTCATCGTCACGGTATGCCTGGACCGACGCGGACCGCACAACACCTTTAGAACTAGGTCTCGGATGGATGTTGCGCAGCATCGACGACAACGAACGCCCCTTCATTGGCCGGCAGGCGATCCGGCGCGAACTCGCGGCCGGTTCACGCTGGCATCTGACTGGCCTACTGATCGACTGGAAAGATTGGTTCAACCTCTACGACCGCAATGGTCTGGTGCCTCCCAAGGACCATCTGCCTGGCGCCTACGAGTCGATCCTGTATGACGACGCGGCAGAGCCGGTTGGGTATGCAACCAGTCTGATGTACTCACCGATGGTCCAGCGGCACATCGCCATCGCCCGGGTGCTTCCCGAGTTGAGCACACCCGGTCACCAGGTCAACCTCGAAGTCACCATCAATCACAAGTGGCAGCAAGTCAAAGCCACTACCACCCAGATGCCCTTCTATAGCCCACCCCACAAGACTGCGTGAGGATCCAACATGGCGAATGACCGGACATACGACGCAATCATCGTGGGAGGTGGCCACAACGGTCTCGTAAATGGGTCCTACCTGGCCAAAGCGGGCTTGAAGACACTCGTGATCGAACGGCGGCATCTCGTCGGGGGAGCCGCCATCACCGAAGAGCTCTATCCGGGTTTCTCGTTCACCACGTTCTCGTACGCGTTGAGTCTGCTGCGGCCCGACATCATCCACGAACTCGAACTCGTCAAATATGGCTTCAAGCCACTCCTCATGGAGTCGACCTTTGCTCCGATGGAGGACGGCAACTACCTGCTTCTCGGGCAAGACCATCAAGCGAACATTGCCGAGATCCGTCGCCATTCCAAGCACGATGCCGACGCCTACGACCAGTATTCGCACGACGTCAACCGGGTTTGCCGGGCGATCAAACCGTTGCTCGATAACATCCCGCCTGATATCACTAGCCGCGATCCAGAGGAACTCGTCAGGATGGCGTCGCTCGCCCAGCACATGCGCGATCTCGAGCCACGCGTACTGCACAACGCAGTACGACTGTTGACCGGCAGCGCGGCCGATTTCCTCGACGACTACTTCGAGAGTGAAATACTCAAGGCCACGCTGTCGTCCTCAGGGATCATTGGAACCAAAGTCGGCCCTCGATCGCAGGGTTCCGGGTTGGTGCTCTTGTACCACTACATGGGCGAACACGATGGCGATCAATCGTCGTGGGCGTTCCACAAAGGCGGGAACGGCGGATTCACCCAGGTGCTGGCACGGGCATTCCAGGGATTTGGCGGCGAGATCAGTCTCGAGTCCCCGGTTGCGAGGGTGATCACCAGCAACGGCAAAGCCACTGGAGTCGCACTCGAAGACGGGACCGAGTTTTCGGCGAACATCGTCGTCAGCGCACTCGATCCGCGCCGGACCTTCCTCGAACTCGTCGACCCGAGAGAACTGCCGTCTGATCTGGTCGAAAACATCAACCGATTCAGGTTCCAGGGCACTTCAGCGAAAGTGAACTTCGCGCTCGACGGACTACCCAAGTTCCCGGCCCTCGGTGATCGAGCAGACCAGTTTCGCGGCTTCACAAACATCGGCCCCTCCCTCGACTACCTCGAACGAGCTTTCGATGACGCCAAGTACGGTTGGTACTCGCAACGGCCCTACATCGATGCGTGTTTTCAATCGACCGTCGACCCCGACATGGCGCCACCCGGCAAGCACGTCATGTCCGGATTCATCCAGTACGCCCCCTATGACCTCAAGGGCTCCGACTGGGACACGGAACGAGAAAAGTTTGGCGATACCGTTCAGGCGGTTCTTGAATCACACTTCCCTGGATTTGGCGACCTGGTCCTCCATCGGGAGATCGTGACCCCCCTCGACATTGAACGCGTCGTTGGTCTGTCGGAGGGCAATATCTTCGGAGGCGAATTCCTCGCGCCGCAGATGTTCTTCTTCCGCCCTGCTCCCGGTTGGAACCAGTATCGAACTCCGATCGAGGGTTACTACCAATGTGGATCTGGCACGCACCCAGGCGGCTGCGTGATGGGAGCACCCGGCAAGCTTGCAGCGTCGCAGATCCTCAAGGACGCCAAACCATAGAACTTCCGCTATCTCAGGACCTCAGCAAGGAGACCATAATGTCAGCCCCCATGCACACACTCCCGGGCGACGACTATCGCTCGGAGGAAATATTCAAACTCGAGTGTGAGACGATCTTCAGCAACGAGTGGATGTATGCCGGGCGCGAAGAGGTCCTGTCGGCACCCGGTGATCGTCTCGTAGTCGACATCGGCAACGAGAGCGTCCTGATCGTTCGAGACAAGTCCGGGCAGCTTCAGGCGTTCTACAACGTGTGTCGCCACCGGGGCTCTCAGCTGTGCGAATCCTCCGGTTCCGGGTTCGGAGGCGCGATCACCTGCCCGTACCATGCCTGGAGTTACTCCCTCGAAGGGACGCTGGTCGCAACCCCGCGGGTAGGAGTGGACGAGATCGATCGAAGCCAGCTGTCCCTGTGGCCGGTGGCGGTTGACTCCTGGCAGAACTTCATTTTCGTCTGCCTTGCTGCCCAGCCGACGCCCCTCATGCAGTGGCTGAAAGAGACGCCAGAAAGCCCGCTCGATTTCGAACATCTCGATCTCGCATCACTGCGCATCGCCGCCGTGACGACGAGTGAAGTTGAGTCCAATTGGAAGATTCTCGTTGAGAACTATTCGGAATGTCTGCACTGTCCGACCGTGCACCCGGAACTCGTCGAGATCATTCCTACGTATCGAACCGGGTCAGTGGTAGACGAGACCCGAAGCGACGGGGGAGTGGCGATGCTCGCCGGAGTGACCGCCTACGCGCCGGCCGGTTCCCCGGACCTCCCGATCATCGGAGGCATGACGGAACTCGACAAGGAGTCGTATTACGGAGCAGCGGTGTTCCCGAACGTTTGGTTCGATATCAATGCTTCGGTGATCACCACCACCCGTCTCATTGCACGCAGCGCCCAACATACGACGATCGTCATGGAATACCTCGTGCCGCCCGAAACGCTCGACGACCCCAAATATGACCTCAGCCACGTCATTGATTTCACGGAGTTGGTGACCCGCCAGGACAACGATATCTGCTCCCGAGCCCAAAAAGGCGTCAACTCTCGCGCTTTCACCCAGGGCATCTTCGCACCCAAAGACTTCATCGCCCACGCCTTTACCCGCTATTACCTGGAACGGCGCGGCCCGGCCTAGATCGCGCTCTCAAAGTAGGCTCGAACCTAAGCAACCGACCAACTGAGGGCCTGATATGGAGATCGCCAAGCCCGCCGAAGGCGACAAGGAATACTTCCGTTCCCTCGTCGAGACCCTGCCCGGCATCGACATCAAACCGACGTTCGGAAACCTGGCCGCATTCGTGAACGGCAACATGTTCTGTGGTCTCTTTGGCTCCGATGTCGGAGTCCGACTCGACGAACCGTCGAGGGCCGACCTCTTGGCCATACCGGGGGCGGGACCGTTCGGTCCGCCTGGGCGCCCGATGAAGGAGTATGTGTCTCTGCCTCCCCAGTGGCGGGACACCAGAGACGAGCGCGTCGATGCCTGGGTGCATCGGGCTATGGAGCACACCGCCGCCATGCCCCCGAAAGAGCCCAAGCAAAAGACGAAGCAGAAGCCACCGAAATAGCTGGCCTAGCGAGATGACGCCCAGCCAAGAGGATGGCGACGAGGAGTATGACGACGAACTGGTCGGCCTACTCGAGTTGGTTTGGGGAGATGGCTTTCTCGCTCCGGGCGGCACCGCCAGTGTGCATCGCACTGTCGGTGCGGTAGATCTGTCGGGCACCGAAGTACTCGATCTCGGCTGTGGAATCGGAGGCGCCGACCTCGTTCTCACCAGAGAACACGGAGCCAGGGTTACCGGGATAGACCTGGAGCCTTCCCTCTTGCAGAGGGCTGAATCCCGGGCGGCCGCCGCCGGGCTCGACATTTCCTATCAGCTCGGCCAGGTAAGCGGGCTGCCCTTTGCCGACGAACGGTTCGATCACGTATTTACCCATGCGGCAATCATCCACGTTGCGAACAAGCCCGCATTGTTTGCGGAGATCTTTCGAACGCTCAAACCAGGCGGGTGGCTGCTGGGTTACGACTGGTTGCGAGGCACCGATCCATACACCCCCGAAATGCACTATTGGTTCGAACTTGAGGGCCTGCACTACGCCATGGACCACCTGAACAACTACCTCACGATGCTGAGCCAGGCTGGCTTTTCGTCGATCTCCGGCGACGATGACAACGAGCGCTACCGGGACATCGCCCACCAAGAATACAGCCGTATGAGGGGGGAGTGGTTCGCCAAAATGACCGATCTACTTGGTCAGGAGCGACGCGACCATTTCATCGAGGATTGGCGAGCACTGACCGTTGTCCTCGATCAGGGGCAGCTACGTCCGGCCTACTTCCGGGCGCAGAAACCGATCAGCTGAGTTCTTCGACCATCGCGGCGGCAACCCAATCGTCGATATCGGCCGGAACGGGTTGGTCACCGTTCGGGCAGCTCCCGGGATCGAGCGCTAGTCGTTCAAGGCATAGCGCTTGGAGACTGAACCCGAGGTCCATGATCTCGATCGAGTTCCCGCGGCTGCCCGTGACAGCGAGGTTGACCATGCGGCCCTCGGCAATGACAATCGATGGCCGTACCAGTCGGGAACCGATACCGGGTGATGTCGGCTCCTCGATCAGACGGTTCGGCAACGCTCCGGAGCGCGATCATGTCGATTTCGTTGTCGAAATGCCCGGCATTCGCCAGCACGGCGTTCGTTCTCATCTGCTCCATGTGACCAACGGTGATCACGCCGGGATGCCCGGTCGCCGACACAAAGACGTGACCCATCGGTGCCTGAATATCGAGTGTCGACACCTGAAACCCGTCTATGGCGGCCTCAAGTGCTTTGATCGGATCTGGCTCGACCACAACCACATCAGCTCCCGCAGCGCGGCCGTACTGGGCGATGCCTCTGCCACACCAGCCGTACCCCATAACTACGAGCCGCCGTCGGTGGAGGAGGAGATTGGTCGCCGACCTGATCGACTCGATGACTGATTGACCGACACCGTGTTTGTTCTCCACGATCGCTTTGAGAGGGCTGTCGTTGATCACCAGGACCGGGAAGGGAACACGACCTGCGAGCGGACCTCGTAGCGTGATCGCCCCCGAGGTTGTCTCTTCGGTCGCTCCGCGGACTGGTTGACCCGCTGCGACGAGCAGTTCAATGATCTCGGCGCCGTTGTCGAGGAGCAGGTCCGGCTTCGATGCGACCAGGTCGCGCATGTGGCTCTGAATGGTGGCGTCATCGTCAGCCCGGGCGCCAAGAACTTCGATCCCGCGTTCGATAAGGTACTCGGCGACGCCATCGTCGGTTGTCGCCTTGTTGCCCATCGCGACAACTCGAGCACCCCCGGCCGCCATCGCCTCCAGCAGAACACCCGTTTTGGGTTCAACATGAATGCGCGTGGCTACCGTCATGTCCTCGAACGGCCTTTCGCTCGCGAAACGGTTGGCAATGGCACCAAGGATTGACATATGGTCGGCGACGAAAGTCATCCGCCCGGCTATCAAGGGATCGTTCATTAGGGCCACGCTACAAGGAACCGCCTGAATCCGGCGGTCCCACTTCAGCGCTAAGGCTGAACGCTGGCATTTCGACGGCGGGTCCTCCAGAAGCCAAGCCCACCTCCGATAATTAAACCCCCAGGTATCAGAAATACCGTCATCACCGAGGCCGCCGCCAGGTCACCCAGCCCCAGCCGCTGCCCCGAGCAGCACTCTGACGACGGTCCGTTGCATGTCACGCCTCCTGATCGAATTAGGTTTGCGCTACGGACGACGCCCTACGGCATGAGCCAGACGGCGACTTCGCGTAGATCGGTTGCGGCTCCGTCTTTGGGGGAGTCCCACCAAACCTGAAGCGTACCTAGTTCGGGGGCGGGAACGGTGTAAGAAATATCGATTGACATCGCGCCGAACTCCGGACCGCTCCCACCGGTCGTCGCGAACCCCGACGCAAGTTCGAGACCGTCGTTGTCGAACAACGCCCAAGAAACCGTCGCCTCAAACGTACGGCTCAGTCCGCGCACCTCGATGGGACTCTCGACGAATTCGAACCAGGCCGGGCTCTCCGGACTCACCTCGGCGACAACGCCTGCACCAAGCGGGTCTGTCATGGTCGGAAGGAAGTATGCCCGGTCCAGTCCATCAACAGGGAGGACGAGACCCTCAGACGAGAACACCGTCACCGGGACACCGTCCAACTCCAGCTTGACCTTGTCGATCGTGTCGAAGGCCGTAAGCGTGAACGTCAACTCGGCGAGCCGCCCGGTCATCGAGGCGGTACCTCCACCATCGTCGAAGTTCTCTGATAGATCAACGGTGGCGGTCCCGGCTGACACGGTTACCGGACCGTTGCGGACGACTCCGGTAGGAATAGTCGAGGAGAACGATGGAGTCTGAGCCTTCTCGGCATCGGTTGGACCGGTCAGGAGATGATCGACCGCCAGTTCTGGTGTGACCGGATCGTGACCATAACGGGCGGTGGTGGCCAGGAAAGGTCCGCCAGTCGGCTGATCAAGGAAGAAGAAGACTCGAGCCAGGTTCGCTTCACTCACCGACGGTGGCGGCAGCGGTGTTAAATCCATCGCTCTCGTCAGAAACGACGCCATCTGAGCCCGGGTTACCAGTCCGGTCGGGCAAAACTGATCGTTGGCAGGGGGATTACATCCGAACGTGATACCCGCGGCGGCGATCGCGTTGATATCTGCTTCATGCACGAGCCCTGTGTCATCTGCGAAGGCATCAACCGCCGAAGGAGCGACGCCGAATCCTCGCACCAGGAAAGAGGCCATTTGGGCCCGGGTAACGGGACTGGTTGGGCAGAACCGATCGTTCGTCGGCGGGTTGCATCCGAAGGTGATGCCGGCGGCCGCGATCGCGTTGATATCGTTCTCGTGTATTGATCCGGCGTCGTCGGTGAACGCGTCCACCGCAGACGGCGCCAGAGTGATCGCCCGCTTGATAAACGAGGCCATTTGTTGGCGTGTGACCGAAGCGGTGGGGCAGTACAGATCGCTCGCCGGAGGATTACACCCGACCGTCACCCCGGCCTCGGCAATCGCTTCGATATCGGCCTCGTGGACGTTGCCATTGTCATCCTGGAACGTACCGGTTGGTGTCACGGGTTGTGCGGCGACCGTCGTAGCGAACAGTGCAAGCACAACGAAAGCTGCCAGTAGAACCGTGTTCAGTCGACGCATGACGAACCCCCTCGTTCGATTACCCCGCCTGCCCCGCTGGCATCAGGGAATGATGGAAGTCTATCAAGTGACCTACCCACCGGACAGGGCCATCTGGTGATCATTCGGGTCAAGCACCTTCGATGGAATAGTTGACGATTCAAGGAAGCTCGTGGTATTATGTTGAACGTTCAAATATTTACCAGGAGAGTTGGCATGTCCATCATGAATCCGGTCAATCCCGGTGAAGCATTCGATAGGTTCGTCGCTACCAGGGCTCCCGGAAGTGCAACCCAGCCAGTCTGGACGACCGAGTCCGGTCCGATGCCAGCGCTCTACCTGAGCCACGGAGCTCCGCCAGTTTTTGATGATCCGCACTGGATCGATCAGCTATTTGATTGGTCACAGTCATTGCCAAAACCGAAAGCAATCCTGATCGTCAGCGCCCACTGGGAGTCTGCCCCGCTGAGCTTGTCGGCGTCCGGTGCTGGCACGCCACTCGTATACGACTTCGGAGGGTTCGCACCGCGGTACTTCGCAATGCAGTACGCAACCCCAGACGCGACAGACCTCGCCCGGCAAGTGGCCGCACTTATGCCGGACACCGAACCCGTACACGAGCATACGAGCCGGGGTCTTGACCACGGCGCCTGGGTGCCGTTGAAAGTCATGTACCCCTATGGCGACGTTCCGGTCCTCCAACTGAGCATGCCAACCCACGACCCTGAGCGCCTTTTCGATCTTGGGAGACGCCTCCAACCGCTCAGGGACCAGGGCGTTCTGATCATCGGGTCCGGATTCATGACCCACGGCCTTCCATTCGCAACTCGCGACATGTTCGAGAACAACGCAATCCCCGGATGGTCGAAAGAATTCGATCACTGGGTCGCTGAGGCGCTCGCCAGCGGAGATTTCGACACCCTCGCCAACTACAACAAGGCGCCGGGGATGCCCTACGCCCATCCAACAGTCGAGCACTTCACTCCTTTGTTCATCGCTCTTGGCGCCGCCACCAATCCCGAACTTGCCCCGACAACCGTCATCGACGACTACCAGTTCGGGTTCGCCAAGCGCTCGGTTCAGTTCGCATGAGCCCGGTCATCGCCGAAGTTCAGTGGCTAAGCGACGAGGAGCAGGCCACCTGGCGAGCCTTCAACCTGGCGAGTCGCATCGTTGACGGCGCTCTCGATCGGCAACTCATGCGCGACGCCGACATGGGGCATGCCCATTACGCCGTGCTCGTTGCACTCTCTGAAGCGTCTGACTACCAAGCCCGAATGGGTGACCTGGCAGACCTCCTTGAGTATTCACCCAGTCGCCTGAGTCATGCAGTGCGCAAGATGGAAGCGAACGGATGGATCGAGCGGAGACAATGCCCGACCGACGGTCGCGGCCAGATCGCCATCTTGACCGACTTGGGTCGCCAGACAATCGAGCAGGCCGCCCCCGGTCACGTCAACGAAGTCCGGCGCGTGGTGCTTGGCCCTCTATCAGCATCTCAGCAAGAACAGCTTCGCGACATCTGCGAAACGTTGATACTTCGAGTGCAAAACCAGACAACCTGAACCGCAAAACCAGAAGAGACCTTGCTCAGCAAGGTCTCTTCTTTCGACCGGCCATCTCTCAGACCGGTCCTTCGTTAAGCCACGCGAGTGGATGAGTCAAGGTTAGACGGTCAAACGGGCCATCGCCAGGTTCCGAACCTACACTGCGTGGTGTGGTCGAATATTTCCCCGCCATTGAACCGTACAAGAGCGGCCTCCTGGATGTTGGCGATGGAAACGGGATGTACTGGGAGACCTGCGGCAACCCCGAAGGAGAGCCGGTGCTCTTCTTGCATGGAGGTCCGGGTTCGGCCTGCTCGCCGGGCCAGCGGAGACTCTTCGATCCCGCCAGGTTCCGTGCCGTGCTGCTTGACCAACGTGGCTCCGGACGCAGCCGCCCACTCGCTGGCGACTCGGCAACTGACCTCAGCGTCAACAGCACAGGCCACCTCATCGCAGACATCGAACGACTCCGAACGCACCTACAGATCGATCGCTGGCATGTCGTCGGCTTCTCCTGGGGAACCACCTTGTCGCTGGCATACGCGGAATCTTTCCCGGATCGAGTCCGAGGGCTCGTGCTGGGTCTCGTTACCATGACGACTCAGCGCGAAGTGTCCTGGATCACTGAAGGCGTCGGGCGGATCTTTCCGGAGCAGTGGGAGCGATTCTCACAGGCCGTCCCGCCCGAATACCGGTCGATGCCGCTCGTCGACGCGTACGGCGAAATGCTCAACGCACCCGACCCGGACCTCCGCCATTACGCCGCCATGGAGTGGTGCGCCTGGGAAGATGCCCATGTGTCGCTTACACCCGGTCACAAGCCGAGCCCCCAGTATGAAGACCCTGCATTCCGCTACCTCTTCGCCCGCCTCGTGACCCACTATTGGCGAAATGGAGCGTTCCTTCCCGAAGGCCAACTCCTTGCTGAAGCCCCGAGACTGAACGGTATACCCGGGACGATGATCCATGGAAGGTACGACGTCAGCAGCCCTCTCGACACCGCCTGGGAACTCAATAAGCGTTGGACGACTGGGGCACTCCACGTCCTCGATGACGCGGGCCATGGCAGTCAAGACAGTTTCCCGGCAGCGGTGCTCGAGGCGCTGGCCCGGCTCCCAACGCACTGAAAAGCATCTGGTCGTACTTTGATCGAGCAGCGGTGGATGAGTCCTATGATCGCCGTCACAGTTCTCATTGAACTCAGCCAGGGGTACCTTCGATGATGGTCACATTCGAGCCGCCACGATTCATTGCATTGGCAATCGTCATATGGGCGGTCTGGCGCATCATTATTTGGCGTCGCCAAGGAGCCGACGTTGTTCGAGAAGCAGTAGTGCTGGCACTCTTCCTGTGGTCACTTCTCGTCTTCTATTTCACGTTCTTTCCCATGGGTATCGTCCTATATTCGTGGTACGGCAGCTACAACTTCGTCCCGTTTGCAAGCATCACTCAGCTGATCCGCGACACCAGCGTTGGCTTGGCGTCATACAACATCATTGGCAATCTGCTGCTCCTCGCGCCCCTGGGGATCCTCTTACCACTGCTGTTCAAGAGACTTCAGCGACTGTGGCCACTCGTCTGGCGGGTAGGCGCCATATCGGCCCTTATCGAAGCATCCCAGCTCATCTGTCGCGTACCTGCGGGCACGCAGTGGTTCTCGATCTCGGTGAACTCGCCGAAGGCCATATCATCACGCCGGCCGACCTCGAACGATGCAACGCCAGACCCGAGCCAGGCGAGATTGCGCTGGTCCGCACCGGTTGGACTGATCGCAGCTGGGGCGTTTTCCCCGACTATTACGTGGGTTCGCCATCGTGTAGCCCGGAGGCGGCGCAATGGCTGGTAGCAACCGGCGTGACGGCAATCGGGTTCGATTGCTTCCCGGAATCTTCGGCGAAGCAGACTGACTACTCGCCCGAAGATTTCGTGGTCCACCACATCATTGGCCGAGGAGGGGCTGTTCTGATGCAGTCCCTCACCAATCTCTCGGCCTTGCCGACCGACGGCACCCGATTCGCCTTCTTCGGAGCGTTTCTCAAGTTCGAGGGAGCTGAAGGCGTGCCTGCCCGATTCTTCGCATCTCTCTAGCTCGCACATGGCAGGATGACCGGATGCATCACTTGATCTACTCGAACCCGTCGCCCGAGAGCGCTGAAACTCATGGCCGCTGAACTCTCTGCGGGGATGGGGGCAATCCCGGACAACACTGGCACAACGTTCAGAGTCTGGGCACCAAATGCCCAAGAGGTCTCGGTCGTAGGCACCTTCAACGACTGGTCTCCCGAGGCAGATGCCCTTTTGCGAGAGGACAACGGGTACTGGGCCGAGCGGGTCGAGGGCGCCCTGGTGGGTCACGAATACAAGTTTTCTATCACTGCTGGCGAGTCGATGCTCCGCATGGACCCCTATGTACGGCAGGTGACCAACAGCGTTGGCAACGGAGTGATCTATCCCCATGATGGCGATCCCTGGCTGGTGCCGGACGACTACCGGACCCCACCGTGGAATGAGATGGTTATCTACGAACTCCACCTGGGTACGTTTACCGACCAGCCAGGCGAGAGCGCCGGGAACTTTCAATCGGCCATTGAACGGCTCGAGCACCTACAGCGCCTTGGCATCAACGTGATCGAGTTGATGCCACCCATGGAGTTCGCCGGCGAGCGATCTTGGGGCTACAACCCGGCACATCCATTCGCAATAGAGTCAAACTACGGCGGACCGGACGCCTTCAAGCAGTTCATCAAGGCCGCACACGAAAAGGGCATGGCCGTATTCATGGACGTGGTCTACAACCACTTCGGACCGTCCGATCTCGACCTCTGGCGCTTCGATGGTTGGAGCGAGAATGATGGTGGCGGCATCTATTTCTACAACGACTGGCGAGCTCAGACGCCGTGGGGACACACCCGGCCCGACTATGCCCGGCCCGAAGTTCGAACCTTTATCCGCGACAACGCTCTGACGTGGCTGGAAGAATATCGCGTCGATGGCCTGCGCTGGGACGCGACTGCCCACATTCGCAACGTGTGGGGCGGGTCGGATCCCGGCGCCAACCTCGAAGACGGCTGGACCCTGATGCAATGGATCAACGACGAAATCAATTCCCGCCAGCCGTGGAAAGTATCGATAGCAGAAGATTTGCTCGGCGAGGCCGCCATTACAGAAACCACGGCCAATGGGGGAGCGGGGTTTGATGCCCAATGGGACTCGCGTTTTGTGCATCCGATCCGTTCGGTCCTCACCATCCGCGACGACCAAAGCCGCGACATGACGTCGGTGGCCCGGGCGATCGATCATCGCTACGGCGATGACGGATTCCGGCGGGTCATCTACACCGAGTCACACGATGAAGTGGCCAACGGAAGTGCCCGCCTGCCTGAGGAGATCTGGCCAGGCAATGCGAGCGGATGGCACGCTCGAAAACGCGCCGCGCTTGGCGCGGCTCTGGTCTTCACCGCTCCCGGGATTCCGATGATCTTCCAGGGTCAAGAACTACTCGAGGGTCAATGGTTTCGTGACGACCATGCGATCGACTGGGCCCGACTCGACACCGAGTCGGGCGTCGTGCGCATGTACCGCGACCTGATCGGACTCCGCCGCAACGTCGACGGACGGACGGCTGGCCTTACCGGCCAGCATGTCCGGGTTCATCATGTCAACCAGACCGACAAAGTGATCGCTTTCTACCGCTGGGACAAGAGCGGGCCCAACGACGATGTTCTCGTAGTCGCCAACTTTGCCGAGCAACGCCACGATGCCTACTCAATCGGTGCCCCGTCAGAAGGCACGTGGGACGTCGTATTCGATGGTGACGCTCCCGTGTATCACGAAAGCTACGAAGGATCCGGAGCCACACAGGCCGAAGCTAGACCCTCGTCACTCGACGGTATGCCTGCGTCGCTTACCGTCGGCCTGGCGCCCTACACGGCCATCATCCTCACTCGTTCTGAGCCAGCCAACTGACAACTTTGTCGGCCCGGCGATCTAGCGGGAGTCGATAGCCTGAAGCCATTCCGACCAGTAGAACTTCCACTGCTCGACCTCCTCAAACTTCTCTAAGCGTTCGTGTGCCACGGATATCTTGGTTCGACCATCGTCCGTTGAATCAAGGGCGATTTGCACCGTGGGTTTCTTGTTGGGTCATTTGAAGCTACTTTCCCGCATCCACACCCCACAACCCACGCTTGCTACCGGGCGATTCGACACGTCAGTAGGACCGAACCACTGTCGAGCTCTCAAGGCCCCCTTTGCCTTCCTGGACGACTGCGTGGGCATCGAAATGAAGGTTGGGCGTGACAGTCCGCCGACACAAATGTCAGCAACTGAACCGCATGGGACCCTGGCAACGATTCGCTTAGGTAGCCTCGGCATCGGCTGGATGCGGGTCGGGGGAAAGCCACTTTCGAACCTGGCTTATGACATCCGGATCGCCAGCGAGGTCGAAGTGCCTGCGTCCGCCCAATACAACCGCCTCTTTTGCTTCAACCGATCTCGACCGACCTCGGCCGGTGGCGCTCTTCGCCCGGACGATGAGATCCCCAAGCATCATTCCCACCGGATGGTCAACGTCTGCCGTGACGACCCCCGCGATGAAAAGATGTTCTACGCCGGCCGGTTGAGACGACACGAAGTGCTCCACAGATCGTGCGGCCCGCACTTCATCATCGTTAATGGCGCCGGAGCGGAGATCTTTGATGCCCTGGCTACGTGATTCGAGGAAGTGGCTCAGCGGCCGAGTCTCAGGGGCGAAACGAAGAGCACGCGATGCGCCTGCTGCGAGTTTTTCGAGCGGCGACCCCAGGTGGGGTGAGCCGACAGCGACCAGCCGTTGGACGGCAGCTGGCCACCCGAGTCGAGCCACCTGACCTGCCTGCATCGCACTCCGTGCTACGAGGCCACCCATCGAGTTGCCTACCAACGCGATTTCCTCGATCGGGACGGGCCAGGACGCCATTACTTGATCGAGCAATGCCGCTAGTGCCTGTCCGTTTTCAGAGACCGAACGCCCGCTGTTGTATCGCAGCAAAAGTGGCGTGAAGCCATCCTCGGTGAGGGCTGCTGCAAGGCCCGAATCCTCGGTGTCGGGGAGGGTCGAGATGCGCCAGATCGCCTCGGTTTCAGCAAGCCCATGAATGAGCACTGCCAACCGCCGCTTCGGACGTTCGACACTTGAGTGATCAGCGGCCGGGTCGAGGACTATCGGGTCTCCATGACGGCCGCGAAAAGCCATCTCGATCGACAGTGGGCTCTCCATGCCGACAAATCGGTCCCCCCAAACGCCATTGGCAACGGCCTGGACCCGACTGCCCGGTCCGGACCTCCACAGGAGGGGCACTGGCCTCGTTCGCTGCACGACGGCGGCACCGACGGACAGAGCCGAACCGAGTGCCGAACCAGCACCCCTTACCGATCCGTAGATTCCAGCGGTCACAGTTTGATAGACCCAAGCGACCGGTTGAATCTGGTTACCTCCCAAACGAAACCACCGATCTGAGATGGCGCGGTGCATCCCTTCGACCGGGTCAGTAAGACGTTGAACGGTCAGGGATACGAGATGGCCGAGACCGGACCAATCGTCAGCTGCGGTGTGCTCGGGGCGAGTCGGTGGGCGAATGGGAGTCTTGATGCCCAGCAGAGTACTGCAGCTCGGCAGCCGGTCGTTTGCGCGGTCGAGCATTGAGGCATTCTGAGGTCGTTCGGCCACGGCTGAATGGGTGTAGTTTTAAGCACATCCGAATGAGAGAAGTGGACGATGAGAGTGCTAGTAGCAGCGAACCGGGGCGCAGGCTCCGGAAAGGTAATCGAGTTTGGGGCGCAATTGGCTGCCACAACCGGGGGTTCTCTTCACGTTCTCCATGTCATCTCGAATGAGGAGCGAGAAGCGCGCGAGCAGGTCCCAGGTCAGAGCCGCTATGTCGACGTCATGATGGAGGAAGCCAAGCGCGACTTCGCTGCCAAACTCCAAACCCTGAACATCCCCGATGCCATTGACGCGGTATCGATCCGGGTCGGCGATACCATCGCAGAAATTGAAAAAGCCGTTGGCGAAATCGACCACGACATCCTGGTTGTCGGCATGCGCCGCCGCTCACGCGTCGGCAAGTTCCTGCTCGGCAGCAAGGTTCAGGAGCTCCTCCTTGCCAGCGAGCTTCCTGTGGTAGCCGTTCCTACCGACGCACTGGTTTGACCGAAGGCCGAAAGCCACCACGGGGATTTCAAGCACCGACCTTTCCGGATTGGGCAGGTCGGTGACAGCTCAGCCTCGAAAAATCGCCTTCATTGGCTCCCACTCGGTCCGGAAGACCAACGCCGTACATTCGTTTGCTGGCGCAGTCGGGCGTAGTGGCCGAAGCGTCGAGGTAGGTCGAGAAGTAATCAGGTTCAACCCACTTGGTCTCAATGAGGGGTCGACGCCCGAAGCCCAGCTCTGGGTCATCATGGCGCAGATCCAACAAGAGCTTGAGCTACGCACCCGAGCAGACGTTCTCGTAACGGACCGGGCGGTAGTGGACAACTTTGCGTATTTCCTTCGAGCAACCGGCGGAGAGGATCCTTTCGACGTGAAGCCGCTGATTCGCCGATGGGCCGGGACTTACGATCTCTTTGTCCGCCTTCTCCCAGACGTCCCTCTGAAAGTCGACGGGGTCAGGAGCGTAAATCAGAAGTTCCGCGACGAGATCGAACAGATCCTGGATCTCATCTTGCCTACGTACGTGCCGACGAACTGTCTGGTGGAGCTGCGAGCCTCGGAGATAACTGACGGGTTCGACTGGGCGTCTTTGGTCGAGCGACTGGTCGGGCCGACCGAACCTGGGGATCAACCGATCCCGCAACCTGTTTCGCTTCACCCCACACTCTGGGACTAGAGAAGCAAGCGGTGTCGATCTCCGGACCGAGCTTTTCATTCGAGGGCGAATTGTTCGAAGCAGACGCCGAGGCCGCCTGGGTATTCGTCACTCTTCACCGCGCCGACGCCGAGGAAATCCGCGACCTGGTTCCGCGTCGCCCCGGGTTTGGGTCCGTCAAAGTGGTCGCCCGGATCGGATCGGTCGAATGGAGAACCTCCATCTTTCCCAGCAAGGAGGCGAGGTCGTACGTATTGCCGGTCAAACGATCGGTACGAGATTCCGCCAAGGTCGATACCGGTGACGTCGTGCGAGTGACGATAAGTCTCGTCTAGCCGCTCAGTTGCCCGCTTCCCAAAGTCCGAACTTCCAGGCGGGGTCGCCGGGCGTCATGGTGCCAGCCACCTGAGATCGATGACCCATGTCTTGAGTCCTGGCTGAAGCAGTGCGTCCCAGGACGAGTTGACGTTGCTCCCATAGAGCCAGAGCTCCGTCGAGGTCATGGTCCACCTCGACCAGCGCAGAACGCAGCGACCATGCATCGGCACAAGCCTTCGCCTGACCTGCGGCCACGTGCGGTCGCAGCCCGAATGCCGCGTCACCGAGGATACAGACCCGCCCGAACACCATCCGGGGCGTTTCTAGATCGAAGATGGCCTGAATCATTGGCTCCCGGCACGCCGTGACAACCTCACGTAGCTGCGGTGCCAGAAGTTCGTCAGCGGCGACCCACATTTCGTTCAGGAACTCGGAGCGGATCGTTCCAGGAGGCATGGTTCCGGTTCGGCGTCGCCCGTCAACGCCGGTCATGACTGACTCATAGGGACCACCTTCGGCGTAATTGCGATACCAGACCGAGTTGATGATCCGCTGTCCTGGCACCGTTCTGCCATCGGGATGGGGGATTGCGTACGCCAGGATGTGGCTGTGTTCGAGGACCTGGTACACCATGGCATCGCGAAGCAGCGCTTGAGTCTCATGACTCAAGTCCGCCTCGTGAGTGATCGCCCGCCACGCCACATAACCCGCATAAGTCGGCTGGACTTCCGGA
>JAGXFS010000067.1 GCA_024637275.1 Acidimicrobiia bacterium | reverse complement strand
ATGAGGAACTCGAACAGTATGCGATCGTCGCGAACGGGGACGCCCCATTCGCGGTCGTGGTACTCGGCATAGAGGGGGTCATCGGCGGGAACCCATGAACAACGCTGGGGCATAAGCGCATCCTAGGTCCGGTAGGGTGCCACGATGCGGTTGGTGGTTCAGCGGGTGAAGCGGGCTTCGGTGGTTGTCGGGGACCGGGTAGTCGGATCGATTTCGGACGGGCTACTCGTACTCGCGGGAACCACTCATTCCGATACGGAACGCGACGTTGATGCGCTCGCCGACAAACTGGTGGCGCTGCGGGTGTTCTCCGACGGGGAAGGCAAAATGAACCGATCGCTGCTCGACACTGGCGGTGAATTACTGCTGGTGAGTCAGTTCACGCTGTATGGCTCGACCCGCAAGGGCAACCGACCGTCGTTTACCAACGCAGGTGATCCGGCTGTTGCAGTAGAGCTCATCGACCGTCTCGCCGCGAGAGTTACCAGTCACGGCGTGCGGGTAGCCAACGGAGAATTTGGTGCGGCCATGGAGGTGGAGTTGCTCAACGATGGTCCCGTGACACTGATCCTCGAAACGCGCCAGGGCAAGCTCGTCTAAAGGGCCACGAACGCCTTACCTTCAGGACAGAACCGCAAAAAGTCACATCTGTGGCAGGCATCCGAAGGCGTCGGGTCGAACGCGGCCGATCCGATTCCGGTGGCGATCTCGGTGAGGCGCTCCCGGGCCGATTCCATCCAATCGTTGTCGACGGCTTCGGACTTCTCCGTGAGCACGCCTCCGCCGAGGTAGGCGAATGTCGCTTGCATCTCAACGGGGGCGGTCGGACCTAATGACCCCTGGTCGATGGCAACGGCATATGCCTGCAACTGCACGATCATCGCGGGGTTGTCCGACGGGCGCCCTGACTTGAAATCGACGATCTCCCACTGGCCCGGCTCGTTTTCGTAGACAGCATCGATCCGGCCGCGGATCCTCAGGTCGCCGTGTACGAATTCGAATGGGGCTTCGATGAAGCGGGCGGCACGATCGGAAAAGCGAGATTCCTCAAATACCCGGAAGGCGCCGAGCACATCAGAAGGTCCGGTTTCGGGCAGGTCGTACAGGTCGTTCGTGACGTCGTCGAAGGGGACGGCGCCGCGTTGGTGGAGTTCGATTTTGCGGTGTACATCGACACCGCGCCGCGCTGCCGAGGAGGGGCGCCGGGGGAGCCGATCGACCTCAGACCAGTAATAACGTTTCGGGCAGGTGGCATAGGTGACGAGCGAGGTCACCGAGGTGCTCACCTGGCTCGCCGTACCTTGACTGTCCGGTTCGTCGGGAAGCTCGAACAGCATTTGTTGAAAATCTGACACAGCTTGATCGTAGGTGGCCCGAACCCCGATCTGATCGGCCTGTTTCCCCGCCCACTTTGGGTCGGCCAGCGTCGATCGGAGAGCTCCGTCCCATCCGGCCGGGAATGTCGGGTCAGGAGCACCCGCCAACGGCAAACGTCGCAGAGTCTCGGGTCGAGGGGCATCTTCAACCTTGCCGAGGTTCACCACGTTGGGCAGGTTTGCTGCCAGATCGAACAGCGGAGAAGGTTTGCCTTCGGTTTTGCGGACTTCGGTGGTGCCGTGCCAGGTCGCCCCGGTCATCGTCAGCCATCGACGTGCCCGGGTGACCGCCACATAGGCGATCCGCCACTCCTGGTCGAGGTCACGTTGACGGAGGAGGTCTTTACGGTCCTTTTCTGGCATGTCGGCCGTCAACGGGGGAAGCGTATGGCGATCTAGGCGCAATTCGTACGGCAGCATGTACGGGTGTTTGTAAGGATCGTCTGACACCATCGATGAACTCGGGAAGTTCTTTTCGTAGAGGGCAGGCACGAACACGGCATCCCACTCAAGGCCCTTTGAGCGGTGCACTGTCAAGAGAGCCACAGCGTCTTCGCCCGACAGTCGGGCGGTGTCGAGTTCTTCGGTTTGTTCTTCGACCATGAGCATCAGGTAATCCACGAATGCGCGAAGCGAGGGCCGGCCTTCGAGGGGGCTCCATTCTTCGGCAAGGTCGAGAAATCGGTAGAGGTTGAGCCTGGCCGATTGCCGGGCGGCGGCAGGCATCGCGGCGACCTCGGGCCAGGCTCCCGTCTGGGAAAGAATCTGGCGTACCAACTCGATCAGGTTGACGCCCTGGGCTGCTTCGAGAAGTTGACGGTACGTGCCGTGTAGGTGGATCAGGGCATCGACGGTTCGTTCGTCCAACTCGTCTATCCGCAAATCACTCTCTGAGACCTGGTTCGGGTCGGGTGGAATGAGCTGATCGAGCGCTTCGATCATCGACCGACCGATTTCGGGTTGGTGCCTGACCCATTGGGAAAGTGGCTTGAGGTCATGCATGCCCAGCCGGTACCGGCTGCCCATGGCGACCCGGATAAACGCGGGTTCGTCGGACGGGTCGTCGAGCAGTCGCAGCCAGGCGAACACGTCAGCGACCTCGGGGATTCCGAGCAGCCCTCCCAGGTTGGCCACCTCGACGGGGATGCCATGATCCTCGAGCGCCCCGCGCACCGCTTCGATGTCCTTGTTCTTTCTGAAGAGCACCGCCATTTCCCGCCAGGCGACCCCGTGTTCCTCGTGCAATGCCAGAACCTGCTCAGCGATAAAGTCGGCTTCCTGGACCGCGTTGCCTTCCCATCGCACCGTTACAACGGCCGGCTCGGCACCGTCGAGGGCTCGCAGCGGATCGCTTACTTCGCCAAGCTCTTGGCGAACTTGATTGGCGAGGTCGAGGATATCTTGGCCGGAACGCCGGTTGAGGGTCAGCGGATATGTCGGAGAGGGCGATCCGTCGACGAGCGGGAAGTGTTCGCCGAATCCCGCGAAGTTGGCCAGCGATGCGCCTCGCCACTCGTAGATAGTCTGGTCGGCATCGCCGACCGCAGTGATCGGGAAACCCCCGCCAAACAAGGTTCGGAGCAGTTCGCGCTGGGCAGGATTGGTGTCCTGGTATTCGTCAAGGTAAACGGCGTCGTATCGGTCACGGATGCGGGTGGCGAGATCGGGGTATCCGCTGACGAGTTGATTGGCGCGGAAGATCAGATCGCCGAAGTCAGCCACGCCCAGCCGGCGTTTTTCCTGTTCATAACGATCAATGATTCCGACAATTTCCTGGCGGGTTTCCCAGAGTTCGTCTGGCTCGATAGGTGCCATGGCGGTCAGTTGGCCGGGTTGGGCCAGGTTGTCCGCCAGCGCAGCTGCCAACCGGGCGGGCCGGTCGAGGATGCCATTCCAGGTGATATTGAGAAATCGGTACGTGCCGCCTTCGACGGCGTTGTGGAAGAGCTGCCTGGCAAACGTGGGCGTGATGAGTTGGGTGTCGCGTTCAACGCCAACCAGGGGGCCGAACTCCGTGAGGATCTGATGTGCAAACCCGTGATAAGTATGAATCTCGACGGTCCTGGCGGGATCGACCTGGTCCGCCAGCACTTCGCGGACTCGATCGGCGAGTTCGGCGGCGGCTTTGTTGGTGAAGGTGATGCCGAGAATCCGCTCGGGATCGGATCCGCCGTCGATGAGATAGGCAATGCGGTGGGCCAGGGTTGTGGTCTTACCGGTCCCGGCACCGGCCGAGATCCGCATCGGGCCGTTCGGGGCCCTGATGATGGAGCGCTGTTCGTCGCTCGGGGAGAAGGAGGTCATCGCACGAACGCCTCTCGACCCTCGGGCCACAGTGGACAGACCGATTTCACCGAACATGAGCTGCAATGGCCGCCGATCCGGGGTGTCCAATCCTCCGACTGGATTCCTGTCGCGATACCGGCCATGGACTCAAGAACTTCGTCGAGTCGGGCCGGGTCGAACGCCACCCACTTCTTCTTTCGGTTGACCGCCGGGTACCAGAACTCAGCCTCCGTCGGCGTTCCGTAGGCCGTGATGCTCGGATCCTGCCGGGCCGCGGCGAGGTAGAAACCCAGTTGAATGGACTCGGATGCCTCAGCCACGGTTGGCATGCTTGATGAGGTTTTGTAGTCGACAACCCGGAGCTCGCCGTCGGCCTGACGCTCGATCCGGTCGGCTCGCCCATTCCAAACGGTCCCGTTGATCTCCATGGACAGCGGATGCTCGAGAATGACCGCAGCCGCGCCTGGTCGGATCCAGTTTGCGTAGAGCTCGGTGAGCAATTTGATCGCCTTCTGGTACCAGGCTTGCTGGCGGGCTCCGATATCCATGTCGTAATCGGGGAACAACTGGTCGAGCCATTCGAGGGCATCGTCGATTGTCGACCGCCCATCCCCTCGGGCCACGGCGCCCTTTTCGGCCTGTTCGAGTACGTCATGGATGAGGCTCCCGAACGTGGCGTATCTCCCGTATTCGCTCGCCACGCCAAGGCGGCGTTCAAAGGCGTACCGCCGCGGACAGGCGTCGTAGGAAGTCGCCTGGCTGGGGGAGAACGTGGCATGTTCGGAGATCAATCCCGTATCGGTACCGCGTGGTCTGACTCCGGCGAATTCGAGCGGGTGCCGGACATCGCGGTTGGGGCGTCTGGCCAGTACCTCGGCAGCAGCCAAACGGATGCCAGCCCCGACTTCGGCGTCGGTTAGGCGTCGCCGAAGGAACGCTTCGGCTTCAAGTGCCGTGACCGGCACGTCCTCGGTTTCGTCCCCAACGGGGGTGGGGGGGTCATCGCTTAACGCGAGGAGGAATCGACTGGGGCGTCGATCGGTCTCGTCGATGCCTGCTGATGTAGAAGTCCAGATCGCCCGGCGAGCGGCCCGGGTCGTGGCGGTATACGCCAAGCGGCGTTCTTCGGCAAGGCGGAATCCGATGCTGTCGGTGGCATCGTGGTTGGGTGACAGCAAATGCGGTTGGAGGAGCGACCGGTTCCGGCGCAGATCCGGAAAGGTGCCTTCTGATGCATCGGCGACAAACACGACTTCAAACTCAAGTCCCTTGGACTGGTGCAGGGTCGTCAGCGTGAGCCGATCCCCTTCTGGTCGGAAAGAAAGAAGCGGGTTGGCTTCAAAGTCGTCCTGTTCGGTCAACTTCCCGTAGGCGTGTAGGCCGATCCGTGGGTCGCGATCAAACTGGCGTTCTACCGCTTGGGCCAAAGCAGCCCAGGCCGCCCGGTACGAGCCGGCGGTCGGGGACATCACCAGGTCTTCGAACTGGGGGAGCGTCGACCACACGTGCCAGAAACCATCGATGGCGGGCTTCTCTGACGACCAATCTGAATCGTTGAGGAGTCTTGCCAGCGGGCCAAAACGGTCGGGATCGTACGCCTCAAGGATGGTTGCCCAGGTCTGTCCGGTGGTCCGGCGGAGCCGGAGGAGGTCTCGCTCGGTGGCCAGCGCGGTACGAAATAGCGGGCCGAGGAGCAAGCGGCGAATGGCGCGATCGCCATCATCAGCCCGACCCGTGCCGACCGGGGCGTCTTGGTGATAGGCGGCGTTGGCGATATCAAAAACCGCCCGTACTCCGGGGTGGTCGGCGAGGCGAGTGTCGGGTGACTCGTGGGGGATCCCACGTCGTTCCAAGGCGCGGGAAAGCTCGGCAAGAAATCGTCGTTTTGATCGGACGAGTACCGCCATCTGGCGGTACGGAACGTCCTCGGTTACGTGCAACTGCTGCACGGTCCTGGCTATCCATTCGGCCTCATGGGACTGCTGGGTGAATATCATTCGCTCGAGGCGCCCGGTGTGGGCAGCGGCGATGACCGGCCGAATTTCATGTGCGTGCGGGACTAGTCGATTGGCCGCCTCAAGTATGACTGCTGGAACCCGAAACGACGTCGTCAGTACCGATCGTTTGACTGGGCGGTCCGCGTGGCCGAATCGCTCGCCAAAGCGGTCAACGTTGTCGAGTTCCGCACCGCGGAACGAGTAGACCGATTGCAATGGATCGGCGACCACGGTCAGATTGCCGCGCCGATCGGTCACGCCGTCAAGCAGTGCGGCCTGGGCGGCGGTGGTGTCCTGGTATTCGTCGACGAGGACATAGTGGTATTGGTCGGCCAGGGCTTCCTGGACTTCGGCGCGTCCGGCCAGGTCTACGGCTGCCGCTTGCAGGGTGCCGTAGTCGATCCGGCCGGAACCGATAACCGCGTCCAGGTATTTGCGGCGAAATGCCACGAGCCCTCGCCAGTCGGAGCGAGGAGCCGCAATAGCGCTGAGCGCGGCATCGTCGAGCAGATACTCCTGGGATCGCATGATGAAATCGGCGACCTCTTCAGCGAAGCTGCGGCTTGACAGAAGGGGCCGAAAGGGAAGCGGCCAACTGGCTGGATCCTCGGTGGCGAGAAGCTCGGCTACGACACTGACATGCTCTGGTCCGGTGAGCAGGGTCGGCATCTCGTGCCACTCCAGAGCGACAGGTGCATAGGCTTCGAGCAGTCGGTACGCAAAGCTGTGGAAGGTGGAGACGTTGAGCCCGGATACCTGTCCGGGAGCGGCTGTGGCGATCGCTTCGCGAAGTCGGGAGGCTCCCCGGCGGGAAAAGGTCAGGACCAGGATTTGAGAAGGTGCCACGCCGGTCGACAGGATCGTTGCCGCCCGTCGGGCGAGAAACGTGGTCTTCCCGGTACCCGGTCCGGCGATGATGATCTGGGGGCCGTCGGTGTCGGCGAGGACGCGATCCCAGTCGTCGGGCTTGATGTGCTGTTCGTTCACGGCCTGGTAGACCCTAGACGGGCCCTAGGCCGCGGTTGGCAGCAAGGCCGGGGCTTCCTCGATCACGATGAAGCCAATCCCCGCTTCAGTGAGTGCCTGCTCGGCTTTGGCTATGAAATGTTCGTTTATGTGGTTCATAAGGTCACCCTACGATGTGCCTGTGACAGAATTTGACGCGTGATCATCCGGCCCATCACAACCTCTGATATCAGCGCAGCCGTCGAGCTAAACAATGCTGAAATCCCCCATGTCGGGGCTACCGATCCGGACCATTTCGCCGAACTCATGGGTCACAGGGGTGTGGTCTGGGGTGCCGAGAACGTCGACGGTCTCGACGGTCTCGACGGTCTGGCGGGCCTGCTGGTCGCTTTGGAGCCAGGCACCTCGTACACATCAACCAACTATCAGTGGTTCGACGATCGCTCCGATGATTTCATCTACGTGGACCGGATCGTGGTCGCGCCTATCGCAAAAGGGCAAGGGGTCGGACGCGCCTTCTATGAAGGCCTGGCAGCAGCGTATGTCGGTTCCGCCCGGCAGATGACCTGCAAGGTCAACCTCGAGCCACCCAACGAGTCGTCAATGGCGTTTCATCGCCGGATGGGATTCGTACAGGTTGGCACCAAGCTCGACGGCTCGAAGACCGTTTCGTTGATGGCCAAGGAACTCGGTTAGCGGCGACCCGACATCAAGAGTCGCAGTACGTACCAGAACATCAGGGCCACCGAAGCGAACAGGTTGATGGCGGCACCGACGTAGGCGTCTTCGGGGTAGTGGTGCATGATGTTGGACGTGTCGTACAGGATCGTGGCTCCGGCAAACACGATCATGGCGACCGAGAAGGCGGTTCCGAGCTGAAATCCAAACAGCACCGACGCAATGATGAGTCCGAGCGCTCCGAAGCCGATCCACATGAGGGCGGTTCGCATGAACGAGAAGTCCTTGCGGGTCACGAACACGATTCCCGTGAGTACCGCAAAGCCGATAACGGTGATCGCCGCAGCCGAAGAAATTACGCCGGGGAAGTAGGAATCGGCAATGAACAGCAGGGGAGCGAAGAACACCGCTTCGAACACAATGTAGGCAGCTAGCGCGGCGTACTGGGTGGGGGTGGAGGCACCCGACCGGGCGAATCGGCGGCTCAGGCTGGCCAGAAGAATAAATCCGCCCATGAACAACAACCAGTTGGTGTTGAAGGCAAAATCT
>JAGXFS010000066.1 GCA_024637275.1 Acidimicrobiia bacterium | reverse complement strand
GTGATCGCATCGGATTACCTGAAGAACTTTTTCGCGCAATATCGCCAACTCTTCGGCGGCGAGATGAAGTCGTACCAGACAATGATGCAACGCGGAAAAGCTGAAGCCCGGCTGCGGATGATCGAAGAAGCAAAACGCCTCGGGGCAACGGCGGTAATCAACGTTCGGTTCGAGACGTCGCAGATCGGCCAGGCCCGCGGCAAGGCTGCCGCCATGAGCGAGGTGTTGTGTTACGGGACAGCCGTAATGACATGAGCGACCAGGTCTCGGACGAACCTGCCCTAAATGGCGCTATCCCCGAGACGCCTGATCAGCTCGATCACGAGTCGGCTCTGACCGGTCGTGTCCCGATCGAGCAGGGTCGACCGATTGACGCGCTCGGCAACGAGCCAGCTCTGCAGAGCGACGGACGTCTTCCGAACTATGCCGAGGTCTACCAGCAGTTCAGGGCGGGCACGCCGGTATCGTGGGGGACGGTGGCACTGGTGATGCTGGCAAGCGCGATTATCACCTTCGGCGTGATGCTGGTTCCGGTGGGCCTGATGTTGGCACGCCTGTACAACGGGTTCTTTTTACCAATCGGATTCTTCGGGTTTGGTACCTATCTCCCCGCCGTCATCGGTGTGTTGTTGGTGGCGCCGGCGCTGGTTTGGGTCGAAGTCCGACCGTGGACGGTTCCGAATGCCTTCGCCCTGGGAGCATCCGCCGGGGCCCCCGGAGTATTGGCCGGCCTCTGGCTGGCATCGGTGGGGGCCACCCACGAAAACGGATCAGTTGGAGTCATCGCGGTTGGTTTCCTTGCTTTCATCCTGCCGGCCGGCCTCAGCGCCCTCGGCGTTGTCCATGTCTGGCGGCGAATCGACAGGGAAGGCCGTTTGCCGGCTCCCGGGCTGGTTACCCCGTTTGCAATTGCCGCCGGGATTGTCGCGATGGTCGGAGTCATGACGGCGTGGAGCGTTTGAGCCGATTAGGTTCTGCCGTCATGCGCACGATCTCCATCGACCAGGCACGCCGCATCGCCCTGGCAGCGCAAGGTTTCAGTGATCCCCGTCCCAGGGGGGGAGTGGACGTGCGTCATATCCGCCGGGTTCTCGGCCGGATCGGCCTCCTACAGCTCGATTCGGTCAATGTTGCGGTTCGCTCCCATTACATGCCCCTGTTCTCGCGCCTAGGTCCGTATCGCATGGACTTGATAGACGAAGTTGCCTACAAACGCGGTGAACTCTTTGAGTACTGGGGTCATGAAGCCTCGCTCCTACCGATGGAGACGTATCCGCTGTACCGCCATCGTATGGAAGGGGCTCGTCCCTGGCGAGTGATCAAGGAGTTGCTGGCCGACGATCCGCAGCATGTCGATCAGATCTTGCACGAGGTGCATGAGAAAGGTCCGATCACCGTGGCCGATTTGCGCGATCCGGGAGAGCGCACGGGACCCTGGTGGGGCAATTCGCAAGGCAAGGTTGTCCTTGAGTGGCTGTTCCTCACGGGCAAGATCACCTGCTCCCATCGCCGCAACTTCACGAGGTTTTATGACGTTGCCGAGCGGGTGATACCGGCCGATCTCCTGGCGGGACCGCTGATCGAGGCTCACGACGCTCGCAAAGAAATGCTTCGAATGGCCGTGCGGCACCATGGAGTCGGCACCGCCACTGACCTGGCGGACTACTACCGGATCCGGATGCCGGACGCCCGGCCACTCATCAAAGAACTGGTCGCGGAGGGTGAGTTTGTCGAGGTGCAGGTTGCCGGTTGGGACAAACCTGCCTACCTCGATCCAAACGCCAAAGCACCCCGTCAGATTAGGGGTTCAGCCCTATTGACGCCGTTTGATCCGGTGGTTTGGGCGCGAGATCGGGCGGAGCGCCTGTTCGACTTTCACTACCGGATTGAGATTTACGTTCCCGAACCAAAGCGGATTTACGGTTACTACGTGATGCCGTTCCTTTTGGACGGCGAATTGGTCGCAAGAGTTGACCTCAAGTCTGACCGTAAGTTAAGCCGATTACTAGTACGTGGAACATTTATGGAAGACGGACAAGAGCCTTCCCGGGTTGCACCGGCGCTCGCCGTCGAACTCGCGCATATGGCGTCCTGGTTGGACCTCAGCGGCATCGACGTGGCGGACAATGGGAATCTTGCCGGCGAGCTTCGCGCCGCCCTTTGAGCCACGGATACACGATCCCGACGATCGAACGGTGGACGCGCCACATCGGCTTTCCGCATGAGGCGGCTCGATACGCTGCTGGTTCTGGCGCATGAACCGATCACGGCCAAACTCATCAAAGAACTTGTCGGCGATGCAATGGCCCGTGCGGTCATTGTCATCGACAACCCGGGTAGCGCAATGGGGGTCATCAACAACAACGCCATCGATGCCGTTGTCATGGAAGCGGCGTTCCCAGGCTCCGTTGGCAAGACCGGCGTCGAGACTTTTCGTGAAGTACTGAGCGACATTCCCATCATCACGTTGGTTCATCTTGATTCCGAGGAGGCCGGGGTGCTGACAATCGATCAGGGTGCGGACGATTTTCTCATTCTTGACCACGTCAACTCTTTGAATATGGGCCGGGCGATAACGTCGGCGTTGCGCCGACGTACGGTAGATCGTGAACTCGCCCGCTCTCGGGCGGTCGCCAGTCGTTTCCATGAGATCATTGAAGTGGCCGATGACCTTGTTCTGATCGTCGATACCTGGGAGAAAGTCGAAAGCGCCAACCCGGCAGCGATGGCCTTCTTTGGTCTCGGGGAAACCGATCACCCACGTATCTCGGACCTCCTCGGCTCGGCGGCCGAGATTTGGCACGAGGCCCTCCCGGACCTGATGCTCGATGGCCGGTTTGTTGGCGAGGCGGTCCTTACTCCGGTGGAAGGGGAACCCACCGACCATGCGATCACGCTCATTCACCATCAGCGAACCGGATCGAGCAGTCAGGCCTACAACAGTTTCGTCGCCCACGACCTGAGCGCCCTGCGAGCCGCTGCCGAAAAGGCTCACATGGAGCAGATGATTCGATCCAAGGATCAGTTCGTTGCGAGCGTTTCCCACGAGTTGCGCACCCCGCTGACCGCCGTGCTCGGCTTTACCGAACTGTTGCACTCCGGCGCGCTGAACGGGCAGCAAGAAGAAATGGCCGACATCATGGCGATGATCGCCGAGCAGGCACAAGAGGTTTCGAGCATCGTCGAGGACCTCATGGTCGGAGCTCGAGCGGACATCGGTACTCTTTCGGTGGTTCCAGTCCTGGTGCGGGCGGATTCTCAGGTGTGCACCGCGTCAGATCCGCTGCTGAGTGAATTTGAATCGCTGCACATCGATGTCGAACCCGTCGATGTCTGGGCTGACCCGGTCAGAGTTCGACAGGTTATCCGGAACCTGCTCACCAATGCCCGCCGGTATGGCGGTCCAACCGTTGAGATCACGTCAACCGTTACCGACGACTGGGTGACGATTCATGTACGGGACGACGGCGTGGGCATCGCTGAGGAGCGGCAAGAAGACATCTTTGAGCCATTCAACACGTCCGGCCCCCAAAACACCCGCAGCGTCGCCGTCGGTTTGGGCCTCACCGTTTCGCGCCAACTCGCCCGACTGATGGGCGGAGAATTGAATTATGAGTACGCGGACGGCTGGTCCGTGTTCTCGTTGACGCTGCCCCGCAAAGACCTAGCCCTCGAGAGTGACTTCAGCTAGCCGGTCCCGGTAGGCCTTAAGCTGGGCGGTGAGCTGCGGGTTGGTCAGAGCGAGGATGGCGACCGCCAGCAGCGCAGCGTTGGTCGCGCCGTCTATTGCCACGGTCGCTACCGGAACGCCGGTTGGCATCTGGACCGTCGCCAACAACGCATCCATCCCATCGAGCGAAGCCGATAGCGGCACGCCGATGACCGGCAGCAGGGACTTGGCGGCCATGACTCCCGCTAGGTGCGCAGCTTTGCCTGCCCCGGCAATGATTACCGAATAGCCGTCGGACGCGGCGTTTTCGGCGAAGGCCAGCGCAACATCGGGGGTCTTGTGAGCGGACATCACCGAGATGGTGTTCTCCACACCGAATGAGTCGAGGGTGGTCGCCGCCTTCTCCATGATGGGACGGTCCTTCCCGGATCCCATAACTATTGCGACTTTGCTCATATGTTCCTCGCTATGTCAGATCGATATTGCATGCCGGGCCAGCGGATTGTATCGACCGCCTCATAGCAAAGCGTCCGGGCTTCGGCGACGGTCGGGCCGAGAGCCACAACGTTGAGGACCCGGCCGCCTGTTGTGATGAGCGCGCCGCTCTCGTCCGTTGTCGTGCCCGCCTGGAAAAGCGTGACGCCGTCAGGGACCGAAAGGCGCTTCAGGCGCGTCCCCTGGACGGGACTCTCCGGGTAGCCCTCGGCGGCCAGAACTACGTTGACGGCTGCTGTCTCCGACCATTCGAGCGCAACGGTACCCACCTTTCCATCTAGCGCGGCGTCGATGAGATCAACGAGATCGGTTCGTAGACGGGGGATTACGACTTGGGTTTCGGGGTCGCCGAGACGGCAATTGAATTCAAGGACTGATGGACCGTCGGCTGTGAGCACGTACCCCACGTAGAGAAATCCGACGTAAGGGGTGCCTGCTTCGGTCATCGCGGCGAGAACGGGGCGTACCACCCGATCGAGCGTGAATTCCATAATCCCTGCTGGAAGTCCGTCGACGGGGCTATAGGCGCCCATCCCTCCGGTGTTGGGGCCCTGATCGCCGTTTTTTAGCCGTTTGTAGTCCCTGGCGGGTTCAAGCAAGATGGCGTCGGTGCCGTCGCACACCGCAAAGATGCTGAGTTCCGGGCCGTCCAGAAAGGCTTCGATGACCACCTGGCCGTCGCCGAAGCGGCCACCCAAACAGTCGTCAATCCAGGCGTCGCCTTCGGTCAGTTCGTCAGTGACGAGTACCCCTTTTCCGGCAGCCAGGCCGTCGGCCTTGATGACGTAGGGGGCCGTCTGCGAGCGCAGGAATTGTTTGGCGTCTTCGGGATGATCGAACGAACCCCAGGCGGCGGTAGGCACGCCGGCGCGGTCCATGACCTGCTTGGCGAATGTCTTGGATGACTCGAGCCTGGCTGCCGACCGGGTAGGCCCGAATGCCGGGATCCCCCACGCCGTCAGAGCGTCAACCAACCCGGCCGCCAATGGTGCCTCCGGGCCGATCACCGCCAGGTCAATGCCCTGTGCTTTTGCAAAGGCTGCCACGGCGCCAACGTCGGTCGGATCGATGCCCTCGATGACCGGGCCGATGCTTGCGAGACCGGGGTTCCCGGGAAGGCTCATGATTTCAGAGACCTCGGCAGACTGACTCAGCTTCCATCCAATGGCGTGCTCGCGGCCGCCACCTCCAATGAGGAG
>JAGXFS010000065.1 GCA_024637275.1 Acidimicrobiia bacterium | reverse complement strand
GGCAAGAAATCCGCCATCACAACGGGTCACCCCAACACCGAGCAGGGACCGACCGGATTGGCGGATAGCCTCCTCGGCGCCGCGATCGACCGTGATCCGACCATCCGAAGGCAGACCAAAGGCAATCCACAGCTTCCGAGCGGAAAGGCCCGATTGGCGGGGAGCCACCCACGTCCCAACCTCGTTCCCGGCCAGTATCTCGGCCAGTACTTCGGGTTGCTTGGAGGGGCCGATGACGGTCGGAATCCCCGACCAGGCGGCCATCCGAGCCGCCGCCACCTTCGTTGCGATACCGCCCGACCCGAGCGGGCCAGAGGCACCTGCCGAGACCTCATCAAGGATCTCATCGGTGTGCCGGACGGCGCTGAGCAACTCGGCATCGTCGGCTCGCCGGGGGTCGTCCGTATAGAGACCGGCGGTATCGGTCAGCAGAATCATCAGCTGGGCCGACACCAAGTGCGAGACGATGGCGGCCAGACGATCGTTATCACCGAACTTGAGTTCGTCAACGACCACAATGTCGTTTTCGTTGATCACCGGGACGATCCCGAGTTCGATCATCTTGAGAAGGGCACCTCGTGAATGCAGGTATTGCTGACGGTTCGCCAAGACGTCCTTGGTCAGCAGTACCTGGCCGCCGATCAGACCGTGGGCGGCCAGGGCATCGGCGTAGTGCTGCATGAGGCGTGACTGACCTACTGCGGCGGCCACCTGATACTCAGCCAGCCCCTTGGGTCGTCGATCGAGGCCGAGAATTGGTAACCCGGTAGCGACAGCCCCCGAGGTAACCAGCACGGTCGGAAAGCCGGCTGACCAGGCGGAGGCGACCATGCCTGCCACGTTGCCAAGCGCTTCGGCATCGACGCCACCGCCGGCAAACGTGAGGCTGGACGACCCGACCTTGAGCACAACGGGATATCCGGGCCGGGGAGCGGATCGCACTATTCCTCTTCCTCGTCGTCATCTTCCTCGGTGAATTCAAACGTCAGGTCACCGATTCTCACGTCGTCGCCGGGTTGAGCACCTGCCGCCCGCAGCGCATCATCAACTCCCACGCGTGCCAGACGTTTGGCGGCAAAGTCGGCTGCCGCCGGCCTGGTGAGGTCGTCGAGGGCAACCGCCCGAGTGGCGGCCCGTCCGTCAACGACCCACACGCCGTCGTCATCGCGTCGGACGTCGATTTGGCGACCGACCGGACGATGCAGGACGTAGCCTTCGCGCTCGGGAGCTTCGCGGACCACTTGCCCGACCCGACCTGCAACGGCCAGCATGAGTTCTTCCAAGCCGTCGCCGGTGACGGCCGAGATCGCATACACCTTTGGTTCGCCCAGTTCCGCTGCCAGCGTCACTGTGTCGACGTGATCGATGTCTGACTTGTTCACTGCCACCAGCCGGGGACGGGTCACCAGATCAGGTCGGTGCTGCTCCAGTTCGTCGAGCAGGATGCGATATTGATCTTGTACCGTTTCAGTCTGCAAGCTTGACGGATCGAGCAGCATGACCAGAACTCTGGCTCGCTCGGTATGACGAAGGAACTCGTGTCCGAGGCCTTTGCCTTCGGCCGCCCCCTCAATGAGCCCGGGGATGTCGGCCAGGACAAATTCTGACCCTCCGACCGACACGACTCCAAGGTTTGGTTGCAATGTTGTGAACGGGTAGTCGGCAATCTTGGGCTGCGCCGCCGAGACATGGGCGATGAGGGTTGATTTTCCAACGTTGGGGAATCCGATCAGAGCGGCGTCGGCGACCAGCTTAAGTTCGAACGTAATCCAGGCTTCTTCGCCGTATTCGCCTTGTTCGGCAAAACCTGGTGAGCGATTGGCCTTCGAGGCCAACGCGACGTTACCGAGTCCACCTCTGCCTCCTTGAAGAACGGTCACCTCTTGACCATGTTTCACAAGGTCGGCGAGCATCTCGCCATCGGCGTCGAAGAGAACCGTGCCAGTCGGGACGGTCAATACCAGGTCCTCGCCGGCCTTCCCGTGCTTGACGTCACCCTGGCCATGCGTGCCGCTTTCGGCACTGCGATGAGGATTGTGACGGTAACCCAGGAGGGATGCTTCGTTCTCATCGGCGACAACACGAACGTTGCCACCCCGCCCGCCGGCACCACCGGTCGGTTTGCCCTTAGGTCGGCCTTTTTGGCGGAGAAACGAAACAACCCCCGCACCACCGTTGCCGGCGCGGAGGTTGACGTTGACTCGATCGACGAACACGCCGAAATCAGTCGGAGAGAACGTTTACCAGTCGTCGACCGTTGCGTTCTCCATACTTGACCAGGCCAGGGGCCATGGCGAAGAGGGTGTCGTCGCTGCCTTTACCGACATTGTCACCAGGATGAATGCGAGTGCCGCGCTGGCGCACGAGAATCGATCCGGCGGTCACAGTCTGACCGTCGAAAACTTTTGGACCGAGACGCTTGGCTTTGGAGTCCCGACCGTTCTTCGTCGAGCCTCCGGCTTTTGTTTTGGACATCGTTTACTCCTCTTCGGAAGCGGCGGCCGCTGGTGCATCAACATCGATGCTCAGGACCTCGACTCGGGTATACATCTGGCGGTGACCCATACGACGACGGTACCCCGTCTTGTTCTTGTATTTGAAGATGTCGAGCTTGGGACCCTTTTCTTCACCGAGCACCTTGGCGGTGACGGTGGCTGCGGCCAAAACTGACTTGTCGGTGATCGTTGAGCCGTTTCCATCCACAACCAAAAGAGGGGTGAACACGACCTCTTCACCGGCGTTTTTCAAGCGTTCGACATCGAGGACGTCGCCCTCGCTTACCTTGGCTTGTTTCCCACCTGTGTGGATGATTGCGTACATGACTGGTTCCTTCTTACAAACTTCGGAGATCGCCGCGCTAGGCAGCGAACCGTAACTCTAATCGTCTGAAACGATTTGCCAACCTGAGACTCACTCGGCGTCCGCCACCGCACGATCTTCATAGGGAATTCCGAGCGTCGCCGCCTCTTCCTGAAGCAAGACTCCTCGCCCATCGCAGTGCGGGCAAGGCTCAGAGAAATTCTCCAGCAAGCCCTGGGCAACGTTTTTACGGGTCATTTCGACGAGTCCCAAATTGGACACGTCGAAGACCTGGGTACGGGTTTTGTCCTTGGCGAGTTCCTCTTTGAGCTTACGAATGAGCGTTCGCTGGTTCTTCTCGGCCTCCATATCAATGAAGTCAATGACGATGATCCCACCGATATCGCGCAGTCTCAGCTGCCGACAGATCTCCTCGGCCGCTTCGAGGTTGTTCTGGAGGACCGTTTCCTCAAGGCTTGACTTACCGACGAACTTGCCGGTGTTCACGTCGATCACGGTGAGCGCTTCGGTGCGGTCGACCACGAGGTGGCCGCCGGACTTGAGCCACACCCGACGGTCGAGCGCCTTGCGGAGCTGGTCTTCGACATGGAACCGTTCGAACAGCGGAAGCTCGTCTTCGTAGAAATGAACCTTGCTGACCAACTCGGGCGCCATCTCGCCGAGGTAGCTCGTAACTCGATCCATCGACGTACGATCGTCGATGAGCAGTCGCTTGAAGTCGGAGGTGAAATGCTCGCGGATAACCCGGATAAGTAATTCGGGTTCCTGATAGATCAGCCGCGGCGCCGGGCCTGAGTCGACTTCGGTTTGGATCTTCTCCCATACGGACACGAGACGCTCGATATCCGTTCGGATCTCCTCGCGCGATGCCGAAGCGGCGGCGGTACGGACAATGACCCCGAAGCCATCCGGTTTGAGTTCGTTGACGATTTCACGAAGACGACGTCGCTCGTCGTCAGGGAGACGCCGACTGATGCCCTGAGCATCCGAGTCGGGCTGAAGGACCAGGTACCGGCCCGGAAGCGAAATCTGACCGGTGAGGCGGGCGCCCTTGTGTCCCATGGCGTCTTTGACGACCTGGACGAGTAGCCGATCACCCTGATTGAGCATCTGCTCGATGCGGGCGTTCCGGCCGTGCTTGGCGGTGTCGGTCTTGACGTCACCGGCGTAGAGAACGCCGTTCTTTTCTTCCCCAAAGTCCAAGAAGGCCGCTTCCATTCCGGGCAACACGTTCTTGGCGACGGACAAGTACACATTCTGAGCAAGCGATCGGCTGCTCTCTCGGGCAACATAGTGCTCCACAAGAACCGGACCTTCCAGGACGACTACCTGGATCTGGTGCGGCAGTACCCGTACAAGCATCTGCTTGCGAGCCGTTTCTGGCGGAAGGATGATCTCTTCGTCGCGGACCCGGCTAGGACCCCGGTTGCGCTGGCCCGACTGACTACCAGAGTGGTTGCCGCCGCCTTTGGGACGCCCGCCTCCCTGACCAGAACGCTGATTCGACTGCTTCTGCTTTTGTTTCTGCTTCGGCCGTTTGGTTGGCTGGGGGTCTGGTTTGACCTCGGTGACCCGCTTTACGGTGACCTTGTTGCGGCCGACCTTACGGGTGGACTGGGTTTCTAACGCCTTTTCGCCGACCCCTTTACGGACGACTTGGGCTGTGTTGCGGCGGAATAGCGCCATACGACTTGTCTCCTTGATGTGCCCGCGAGGGGCGAAATAGTGACAGGCCGAGCCGGAGAAGTAGTTACCGTTGGTTGAAAACGATTAGCAGGTGACATGTTCTTCACCGCAGCGCCTTTCGGCTCGGGATTCGACCGCGAGGTACTCAATGCGGCCACGCCGAACATTAGCAGCTGGCCCCCTGATCCCCTATTCAGGGCCTTTCGACCCCTTGAGACTCCCAGTAGGGTCGGTTACATCTCCAGGCGGGTCTGTTCTGGCTCCGATGGGTCATAACAGAGCCGGCAGCGGGCCTCATATGAGTCTGTTGCACCAAGAACGACAAGCTCGTCACTATCGACAATTCGTTGCGTAAAGGCAGCCGGGGCGCCACATCTGTGACACACCGCCAGCATTTTGGTGACGTACTCGGAACGAGCAGCCAGCCGCGGTATGGGATCGAACGGTCGCCCCAGATAGTCAAGATCGAGGCCAGCCACGATTACCTGTTTGCCAGCTACCGCCAGGGCTTCGCAGACGCTGACGAGTTCCTCGTCAAAAAACTGGCCCTCGTCGACCCCCACCACAACCGTTTCCTTGTTGACGGCTCGCAAAAGAGCGGCGGACGAGTCAACCGGCTGAGCTTCGACACTTAGGCTTGAATGGGATGTGACCTGGCGCAGCGAGAACCGGGTGTCCAGGCCGGGTTTAAAGATCTGCACCGGGACCCTGGCAAGCCGCGAACGCGTCACCCGGCGGATCAGTTCTTCACTCTTGCCCGAAAACATGGGGCCACAAACGACCTCAACCCAGCCGCGTTCGCCTCTCCGCTCCACCCGATCTCCTTAGGACTTGCTGCGTGCCGGCTTCAGATCGCGATGCCGCCACACGGAGTGTGCCACACCAAGCGCCATGCACATAGCCAGCATCGACGACCCACCAGCACTCATAAATGGCAACGGGATGCCGGTCACGGGCATCACTGCCAACGTCATGCCGACGTTGACGACCACATGAAAGACAAAAAGCGCGGCCACTCCAACGGCGATGAGCGATCCAAACCGATCCGATGCTGAGGTGGCGATGCGCAGCAGCCGGAGGATGATCAACGCATAGGCGAGGATGACCAACGCTCCCCCGACAAACCCGAGCTGTTCACCAACGGCGGTAAAGATGAAGTCGGTTTCTTGCTCTGGCACAAACGACCGTTCGGTGAGGGCGCCATTGAAGAGACCACGCCCAAAGAGCTGACCTGAGCCGATCGTTGTGAGGGAATTCAAGACGTTGTAGCCGGAACCGAGCGAATCAGCGGTTGGATCGAGAAAACTCGTCAGTCGGGCTAGCTGGTAGTCGTGGAGCAACTCGTATCTGAAGATGATCCATACACCGAATGCTGCGAATGATGAAAGGGCACTGAGTTGCCAAATAGTGGCCCCGGCTGCAAACAAGATAACGATCGTGACAAACCCGAACGCCAACGCGGTCCCAAGATCGGGTTGGAGAACAATCAAAATGCCCGGAATGGCCAGCATCAGCAGGGCTCCCCCGATCCGGCGCCACGTCAAGTCTTCATCGTCGAACGTTCCGGCGAGGACCGCCGCCAGCAGGAGAATGACGGAGAGTTTCGCAAACTCGGATGGCTGCAAATTAAAGCCGCCGGGGAGCGACAACCAACGATTGGTCCCGGCCACTTTGGCCTGGGCGAACACGATCGCCAGCATAAAGATGGTTACGCCATAGACCACTGGTGAGAAGAGGCGGAACTCCCGGTAGTCCATCCACGACAGGAGCAGAAACAACGCCATGCCGATACCCGCGAAGATCACCTGGCGTTCCATCAGACGGGATCCGTCGAATTCCCGGCTCGCCGAATAGACCATGAGAATTCCGAACGAAATCAACATGACCATCGCCAGCAGGAGCAAAACATCAATCGGAGTCGACTTCGAGCCTTCTTGTTCGGTCCGGGTTTTGGTCTCCATGAACAATGCCATCAGAAACCCGCCCCAATCGGGTCGATCTCTTCGCCGAAGAGGTACTGGTAGATCTGGCGGGCCACCGGGGCCGCCGACGTTCCACCACCGCCGCCGTCTTCGAGAACCACCGCCACGACCCATTCCGGATCATTGAGGGGGGCTACGCCAACAAACCAGGCGGTGTTCGGGTTGCCGGCTCGTTGGGCCGTCCCGGTCTTCCCCCCAACTTGATTGACGTTGGACATGCTCCGGAAGGCCTGATAGGCAGTGCCGTCGATGCTGTTGGTGGTGCGGCCGAGGTCTTCGCGAAAGATGCTTTCGAACTGTTCTGACCAGGTGATCTGGTTGCTGATCCCACTCTGCATCTCTTCGGCGGTTCCGTCACTATGAATAATGCGATCTACCACCCGCGGCTTCCACACGGTGCCACCGTTGGCGAGGGCTGCGTAGGCAACCGCCATTTGCAGCGGGGTCGCCAGGGTCTCGCCCTGTCCGATAGCGACGTTCATCAGGTCGCCACCGACCCAGAGGTTGCCGTTTTTACGATCATCCGAGATCAGGGCCGGGGAATCAATCAGCCACTGTTCGAAGAGTTCGCGGTCGGGTACCCGCCCGGCCCGCTCTCCCCACAAGTCGATACCGGTCAACGAGCCGAGGCCGACGCTGCGAGCATATCGCTGAAGGATGTTCTCCTTGTCGGTCCCCTGGTACTTGCTCCAAATGGCCAGGGCGACTTCCCAGAAGTAGATGTTGCATGACTCTCCGAGCGCGTTATGCAGGTCGACGAAGCCGTGACCGGGGTCGGTAAAACGTTTCTGCGATCCGTCATCGAGTCCGTTGGCGGTCAGGACCCCGGTGCATTCGAGTGATCCGTTGGGGGTCTGAGTGTTGGCCGATTCGGGATAGATGCCTTCCTCGACCGCTGTCACATAGGTGATCGCTTTCATCGCCGACCCGGGCGGGTACAAACCCTGGATGGCCAGGTTGTTGAACGCCTGGGAGTCTCGGAGCACTTCATATTCTGTTTGCGTCAACCCAATGACGAACTGCGATGGGTCGAAGAAGGGGAACGACGCCATCGCCTCCACCTCACCGGTTTTGGCGTTGAGCACGACAACGGCGCCCCGCTGGGGGTCGGTGTCCTTTAGGGTCTTGGCCCGGGCTATCCCGTCGGCGAGAGCGGTCTCGGTGACCATCTGGAGGCTGACATCGACGGTCAACTGCACCGTGTTTCCCTGGGCGGCTGCGACAGTCCGGCGTTCACCGTACGGCGTGCCGTCGGGTCGCACCTGATAGAACTCAGCCCCGGCTTCGCCTTGGAGGACGTCGTCGTATTTACCCTCGACACCGAGTTTGCCGACGGTCCCATTGGGATCGAGATCGGAGTTGGCCACGAGATCATCTTGAGAGACCCGGCCAACGTGCCCAAGGACATGGGCCATAAAGGACCCCTCCGGGTAGACCCGCTCGGGGATGTTGCGAATCGACACCCCCGGGAATCGGCTGCGATGGGTCATGATGAAGTAGGCCACATCAGAGGTCACGCCATCAACGGTGAAGGTCGAACCCGATCCTGCTGAGGCAAAGAGTTCAGCGATCTCGCCGGGGTCTCGCCCGAGCACGCCAGCCAGTTCCTGAATGACCGTCGGTTCGACGTCGGCAGGGATCTGGGATCGGGTCACTACGACCCCGGGCACCTGGATCGACGTCGCCAGAACCACGCCATTTGCGTCGACAATGTCACCACGGGCGGCCGCAGTCTGGGATTCGGACCATTCCAACCCTTGGGACTTCTGGACATGCACCGGGCCTTCGGCAATCTGAACGACCCAGAGGCGAGTGACAAGCGCGCCAAACATCAACGCAAAAACCGTGGCCAAAGCCGCAACCCGGATCTCAAGCCTCATAAGAGAACTTTATCTCGCGCCATGGCCCTTTTTACGACCGGGCCTATCGCCAATGACAGTATCCCGTTGAAGACCGGCAAGAGTACGAAGGTTTGCAGAACGTTGATTCCTCTCAGGCTTCCCTGTCCAAAGAGCGTACCCACCATGGTGAATAAGAGCACACCCGCAAAGGACAGGATGATCACGACGAGCGCCCCCGAGATATGGGAATCGGAGTTGGCCGCCACCCGAACCGCTGCGTAGGCAATGATGGTGAACACCATGGCGCGTAAGCCGATCGGGGTGGTCCCGTTGAGGTCGTAGATGATGCCACCGGTGAATCCCAGCAGTAGTGCAGGTTCCGGATCGAGCCACCTGGCCGAGACGAGAACCATCACCATGACAACATCGGCGACTATTCCGAGATCGTCCAATCGGCTGAACAGCGTCGTCTGCAGAATGACGGCCAGCGCCACGAGTACGAGCCCCCACACGATCGATTTGGCGGTCATGGCGTCGCCCCGGAGTCCGTATCGTCTCCGACCGTGGTCGTCGTAGTGGTTTCTGTTCCGGTCACAATGGGCGCTCCACCGAACTGGATGACAAGGACGACATTCAAGGTACGTCCGTCGGCGAGCGGGATGACTTCATCCGTCTCGATTCCGCCGCCATTCGTGCGAGCATCAGCATCCAGCTGAGCTACGGCTAGGCCAGCTGGGATCCCCTCCTGGGTTCCACTGGTTCGGAGAATCTCGCCGGCCGCAATGTCAATCAGCGTCTCGAAGATCGTCAGGTTGAGGTTGTTCGCCGTACCGAGGCCATTCACAACGCCTATCTCCCCGGCCTGGGTGATCACGCTGATTCCCGACAGCGGATCTGTAATCAGGCGAATGATCGCCGAATTCGGCAGAGATTCGGTAACCACGCCGATCAGCACCTGGTTTTCGTCAACGACCGGGTTTCCGACAACTACGCCCTGCTCGAGTCCCTGATTGATCGTCAGACCGAGATCGAGCGGGCCGGTGCCGCCCCGGACTTCAGCCACGGTCTGCGGGTAGTCGCCAGGTGGCAAATTCATGAGGCGTTCAAGCAAGTCGACGCGCTCTGCGAGGGCGTCGGCATCAGCCGCCGCTAGGCGAGCCTGATTCAGCTCGTCCCGGAGCCGGACGTTCTCAGCTCTCAGGGAGCCAAGGTTGGCCAACCCGTCGAAGAAGTCAACGATGGGATCGACGACCGCCCGCGAGGCATCCTGGAGCGGAGCGGTCAAGGACTGAGCTCCCGTGCGGAGCGTGGCGGTCACTGTTGAGCCCGAACCCTGGCTGCGTACGTCGAAGGTCATAAGTAAGAACGACACGACCAGCAGGGTCGTGAGCAGCATCGTGGGGTTGCTGTGGCGGCGCCTATCCATTTGCGGCAGTTACCATCAGGCCCGGCTGGAACTCGCCAACACTCCCTGAAGTACGTCGAACTCTTCCAGACACTTACCCGATCCAAGCACCACCGATTGCAGTGGCCGATC
>JAGXFS010000009.1 GCA_024637275.1 Acidimicrobiia bacterium | reverse complement strand
CTGGGTGGGGGTGGAGGCACCCGACCGGGCGAATCGGCGGCTCAGGCTGGCCAGAAGAATAAATCCGCCCATGAACAACAACCAGTTGGTGTTGAAGGCAAAATCTGCCACCCGCTCAGCGATTCCGGTGGTGAACAACACATATTCGACTCCGGCGAACGCCAGAATCGACAGGAAGAGAAGTCGATAGGTCTTCGCGATGAAGACGGCGCGTCGCTCAACCGTGGTCTGGCTGACCGGAATCGGGCTGGTTTGTTCGAACATTGATGACCTCCGACGGACCATATTAGGGGTCCCTACGGTGTATGGCGATCGGAGAAAACGAGGGTCTGGCGAGCCGAGGCTCGCCAGACCACCCTCTCCTCGGTCGTACCCTTACGGGCAGACCACCTCCGGGCTCCAATCCGTAAATATTCCTGACGGATTGGTGCTCCAGATCCATGCGTGCTGGATGTACCAACCGACCGCCGGGACGAGGATGTGCATCTCCATTCCGAGGACAGACGGCGCTTCTGAGACGCCTGGCGGGTTGGCGCCTTCGCCTGGCACGATGTATTCAACGGCCATCAATTTCAGCTTCCCATTCGGCCCCATTTCGTAGAGCAGGCCTTCGGGGGTCAGCGGGTCGACGACCAGGTCGTCGATGAGTGCTTTGTTGAAATAGTGATAGCCCATGGCACCTGATGTTGGATGGGCGATACAGCCGGAGATGATCCGTACCCCATCCCCTCTCACGTAGCCGAGTTCGTAGCCTGCCGCGATGGCAGCATCAACCCGGTGATATTGGGCGGTGGCTCGCCGGATCTCGGCGAGTTCGTCCTGGCGAGCACTGGCGCCTGTGGGTACGAGCAGGGCTGCCAGCAAGATGCCAACGGTCACCAGTCTTTGACGTTTGGCGGAGGTTCCTGATGTGTGGTTCATGTTCTACTCCTTTGGCAAAGGGAGACCCGGTAGTTGCCTGTCACGACCTCCTTGCTCTCGTTGCGGTTTGACTACCCGACAAGCCAGGCCTCGAGACATGTGGCTTAAGGCGTGATCGTGACCGATTCGATGGTGCTGCGTAGCTGGGCGAGGTCTCCCTCTGGGGAATCTGGGAACCAAGTGGCCTCGATCGACAGCTGCATACCTGAGGTTGTACCGCATCATTCTTCTCTCCTTGTGAGAACGATTGACCCGGTGAGTCCGGGCTCAGCGATACCGTGACATTTCAGGCTTGAGGATTTCTTGGAGGATTGTGAGATCGTCCTTGTTTTACTCAGTCAACAGGCAGATAATCCGATCAGTCTGAGCAACCAGCTCGGTGGCATGGGAGGTGCGAAAAATGACACGGTATGGGTCTGTTGGGATGAGCTTTCTGCTAGTTGTTGGCCTCATGTTCGCCGCGTCCGCAGCATCTGCGGCGCCGAAGACAGGATGCCCGGTCGGGACCGGGTGGGCGCAGGAAAGTGTCGGAGATGCCGCCGCCAAAATTTGGGCAGGCCTGATTGACCAGTCCCCATGGGCCAGTGTTGAGGACTTCCAAGAAACTGCTGTCCGTCCTTACGACCGCAACGGCGATGACTCAATCTGTCTGAAGACGCTGTGGGGTGACTCGTTGAATCCGCAAGCCCGGTGGTACGGCATCGAGCTGTACTTGCCCTCAGACAACACGGCGAACGCTTCCAACAAATAGCGCCGATCCGACTCCTCGGAGAAGCGGCTCTGACTGGCTAGGCCGCCACGACTCCGCAGGTCCAGCACTCGAGCGCGTCGATTCCGGCAATGTCAAACACCAGGGCGGTGTGATCGTACGTGCCGTCACAAATCGGGCAAGAGGGGGCTGGGCCGTCAAATTCGACCACTACGCCAATCTCCAATTCGGCTAGTAGCTCGGTGAATTCCATACGTGTAATTATACCTGGTCGGTGGGACAAAAACCCGGTTGCGGGTGCAGATCAGCGAGTTCGTAGTGCTTGGCGCGACTATCCGACTGCGGCTGCGGGCGCCGTGACCTCGGCAAACGCCGGGCAAAGGTCTTGGTAGGAACACCAGTCGCAGAGCTTGTTGACCCGGGGCGGGAACGTCTGGCTCTCGATGGCCCGATCGATCGCTTTCCACAATGCCTGCAGCTGCTGGTTCATGGCATCGAGTTGGCCGTCCGTGATGGCCAGTCGATAGAGCGTCGGACCGTTCAAGTAGAGCAAACGGACTTCAGCCGGAGTTCGACCGAGCTTCTCCCGAATGAGCAGTGCATAGATCTTGAGCGCGAAGAAGGCCGGCTCGGCGAAGCGTTCGGGGGGTGCTTTTCCGGTCTTGTAATCGGTGATGATCAGCTCGCCGGTAGGGGTCTCATCGATCCGGTCCAGGATGCCCCGAATCGTGATGTCACCAAGTGGTTCGAGCATGTCCATTTCTCGCTCGAGCGGATGGACTTCCAGGGGATTCTCAACCGAGAAATAGTTGGCCAACAGTTTCATGCTGTCGACGCCCCAGTCGCGCTCCTCTTCCATGGTCGTGAAGAGGTCAAGAAACTCTTCTTCACCCCGGATCTCGGTCCAGGCTTCTCGGAACAGGTCATAGAGCTTCTCGGGGGTTCGCTCGGCCGGTTCCAGGTCATAAAGGTTCTGAAGGGCAAGGTGCGCGGTGGTTCCACGTGCCTGGTGCACGGTGGTTGGCTCAGGGAGTTTGTCGATCGACCGGAACTTGTACAGCTGCGGACACAGCTTGAAGTCGCTCGCTCGGCTGGGGGACAGGGTCTCTAATGGCATAGGGTGACTATACGACAAGCGAGTGACACGTTTGTCATTCGCCTGATTTGTTGTATCGATCGAAACCGGCCAAATCCCATGTCGACGGGCGATTCGCAAGAAAGCGCGAAACCTTTTGCTAGTTCGCGAAAACTAGATAGCCGAATAATTTGCCAAGTCAGCCCTCGGTGGGTTACGTTACTTGAACCGCATCGACGGGAATGCCGGAGGGGCAACTCACCGGAACTAGCGACGGAGCGGATTGCTGAAACCGAGAGGGATCAGTGAAAGCTACTGGGAGAACGAGGCCTTCGGGCAGCGGAGTTCCAGAAAGCGGGGAAGCCCTGAAGTGGCACAGGCGCAAGTCTGAGTCTCGGCAGGGCTTCTTGCTTTTAACCTTGATTTCCTGGCCAATCCACCAACTTTGAGCTGGTCGCGAAATCTACTTTCAAGTCGCGAAATTTAACCACCTTCTCAGCTTGCGAACTCCGAATTGGTGCTCTACTTTTCTTCTTGTTCGAAGCGAGGCGACTCGCGGAGAGCACCGGCAACCTGGAACCTTCGGGCGACAGGCCTGGCCCTCGGGTCGGAGCCGGAGTCCCGGCAACGGGACAGCCGGACGAACGGCTGGAATCACCTTCGGGTGGCGCCACTGAACGACCGGTAGGTGGAAAGGGGGGATGGACCTTCGGGTTCGTTCGAACTGACCGCCGAGGCCCGCAAGGGTCCGCCCTTTTTGGGCAAAGTGTGACTGTGTTGGACCGCAAGGAAGAGCACACGAACGCTGGTGACAGTCGAGCGGAAACGGGAGACTTCACCGCCTGCCATCTGGCCCTCGGGCCAGTTGGTCGCATCGAAGCCTTTGGGCGACGGTGCACGCCAGTGAAGGAGTCCTTCGGGATACCCCCACCGGCGACGAGACAACCCCGAGAGGGTGAAGACTTCGGTCGGAACTTACTCGGGGTTTCTCGCGTTCAAGGCGTCGTTTTTCATCCACGGGTTGGACAATGACGGTAGGGTTTGGCCCATGGCATATCCCACCCGTTTACTCAGCGAAGGCGAAGCTGTTATCCGAGAATTTCGCCCGCATTGGCAGGCCATCGCGGTTCCGGTGGCGATCGCAGGTGGCCTCACAGTCATCGGCGCCGTGGTCGGGGCGGTCCTGGCGCAAGGCCCGATACCGACAGTGGTCGGCCTCGTCATCGGTCTGGCAGTGGTACTTCCCAAACTGGCCGTATGGGCTTTCACGAAGTACGTGATTACCAACGAACGGGTGATCGTCCGATCAGGTGTTCTGGCCAGGCAGGGCAAGGAGATCCCTCTAGAAGTCATCAATGACGTGGCGTTCTCGCAAAGCCTCCTGGAACGGATGTTCGGGTCGGGCGATCTGTTGCTCGAGTCGGCCGGGGAACTTGGCCAGTCGAGATTCACCGACGTCCCAACGCCCGAAGACATCCAGACGCTGATTTATCGTGCGCGTGAGGATCGGATGGCCGCGCTCAATTCGGGTGCCACTCCAGTGAGTACGTTGGCAACGCTTGCTCAGCTACATCGCGACGGAGTGCTTACGGACGAGGAATTCGCGACCAAGAAGCAAAAGCTGCTCGGCGAGATCTAGTGGTGTCTACGGCCGGAGACGACCGCTAAGTGTCAGCTTCGACGCGGGCCACCATCGATATCGAGGCGCGAGGAATCCCGCACCGTTTGACGGTCATCGGAAGCGTTTCGAATGCTGAGGAAGCCGCGGCAGCTCGGGGAGTGCCGGTCGGAGCGCTCATCAAGTCGATCGTGATCCGCCGTTCCGACGATGACTACGTGTTTGTGCTCGTCCCCGGCGATCGGGCGATCGAATGGCCCAAACTGCGCTCAGAGCTCGAGGTGTCGCGCCTGTCGTTGCCATCGGCCGAAGAAGCGTTCGAGGTCACTGGGTATGTGCGTGGAACGATCACCCCGTTCGGGTCATCGCGGCCATGGCCGGTCGTCATGGACTCCAGCCTGACCGAACTGGACGAGGTGGCGATTGGTGGCGGCGGGGCGGGGTTGGGCATCCATCTCGACCCGACCGACCTGGTGGAAGCTTTCGACGCGCGAATCGCCGACGTGACGAAATCGGGTTGAAGCTGGACGTTTACACGTCCGATCACGTATCCTGGGTAACAGGCTGAGTAGTAACGGTGGCAAAGGGGCCAAGAACAGCATGTACGAAGTGATGGAGTACACCGACGTACGGCCGTCGGTTGACAACCCGAATCCGACTCCGTTGGAGCGGTCAATCGGCGTGTTCGAGGTCGAGCAAGACGCGGTGGAAGCCGGGCGCGCGGTTCGGACAGAATTCATCGAATCCGATCGACCGGACTACACGTGGTGGACGGTGCGCCAGCCCGGTTCGCGCCTGGCCAACTGGATTGCTGATTCTCACTCACCTAAGGAGTTCATGCTCGATCTCACCACCGGTGAGCTCGTTGAAATGGAGTGAGCCCCTTTAGTGAGTTCCTCGCAACCGAAGGTGTGCGAGAAGAAGTCATCATGGATGCCGGAGTCGGCGTGATGGCTCTCCATGGAGGACTCGAGTACGGCACGAGTCGCCTGGCTAAGTCGATCGCTCAACACACTGCGGCCAGCTTGTATGCGGTAGTGCAGGGATCCGACCTCGCCTGGCATCTTCCTTCTACCCAGTATGACCCGACCGTGAGCTCCAATCTGAGTCGGTTCCTGTTGCACGTTCGGACAGTCTTTTCGTTTCACGGATACCACCGTCCTGAGTTGCCCGATGTCGTTCTTCTTGGCGGAAATAATCGACCATTGGCTCGTACCCTGCATCGGGCGCTCAGCGATCAGGGTATTCCGGCCGTATCTGATCTCGGGCTTATTCCAAAAGCCCTACGCGGCCAGCATTCCCGTAACCCGGTCAACGGACCCACCGAGGCCGGGGTGCAGCTGGAGCTGCCCCGTTCAATGCGCCAACGCGTTCCGATGCCCGGAATTGTGGCTGCAGTAACCAGTGTCCTCGTGGGGATAGTCTGAGCGACCATCCGTCTAGTGTGGCTTCGTCCTACTGCTTGGAGCGCATTGGTGATTGCAGAGATACATCGGAGCCTTGCGTACTTCGTCGTGGGTGCGTGCGGTGTGACCGGCCTCGTGGGTATCGGCTTGGCGGTCGCCAAGCGAGACCTGCCCCGGTGGTTTACCGCTGCCAAATACGTAGCGCTCGGATCGGCACTTGTGCAAGTGTCACTCGGTCTCATCATGTACGGTCAAGACAACAACCCCGGGTCGATCCATATGTTCTACGGAATCGTCACGCTGTTTGCCCTGGCATTCGCCTATATCTACCGGTCGACACTGGCGGGGCGACCCGGTCTGCGATGGGGGCTGCTGCTGCTGTTCGTCATGGGTTTGGGGATCCGGGGTTGGATGAATTTCGGACAGAGTTTCTAGGAGGACAATGACATGGGAATCCTTACGGACAAGAAACTTCTGATCACCGGAGTGCTCACGAACGACTCAATCGCCTTCCATATCGCCCGGATTGCCCAGGAAGAGGGGGCCGAATTGGTATTGACCGGTTTCGGCCGGGGACTCCGTCTTACCGAGCGAACCGCTGCTCGTTTGCCGCAGCCCGCCGAGGTACATGAGCTCGATATCAACGATCCATCCCACATGGAGGCGTTGGTGGCCGCGCTCACCAAAAAGTGGGGCAAGATCGATGGAGCGCTCCACGCCATTGCCTATGCGCCTGAAGACGCCCTGGGCGGGAACTTCCTCAACACGCCGGCTGAAAGCGCCCAGGTGGCGTTTGTGACGTCGGCGTTCTCGTACAAGACCCTGGCGGTCGGTTTGCGACCTCTGTTACAAGCGGCCGGCGGTGGGGGTCTCGTCACGCTCGACTTCGACAATTCCAAAGCGTGGCCCGTGTACGACTGGATGGGGGTCTCCAAAATGGCCTTGCGAACCGTAACCAGGTATCTCGCTCGTGATCTCGGAGGCGACAGTATTCGTGTCAACGGCGTTTCAGCGGGACCGTTGAGCACGGTCGCGGCCAAATCCATTCCCGGGTTCAAGGGGTTCGAGGCCATCTGGGAGACTCGTGCCCCGTTGGGTTGGGACCCGACCGATCCTGAGCCTGTGGCCCGGATGGCGTGCGTTCTCATGTCGGATTGGGCGCTGATGACATCGGGCGAGTTTGTGCATGTCGACGGCGGTTTTGACGCCATCGCGGCGGCGCCCGAAGAGTAGGACGGGTCTGGTCGCTATTCGCGGGCGGCGGGGCGCCCGGGCATGTTGCCAAGCGGAGCGAATTCGGGGTCCGAGCGGTTCGTCATAAAACCGGCGCGCAGGGGCAAGGTGACCGTAAACGTGGCTCCTCCGCCTGGTGTGTCGGTTAGGTCGATGAGGCCGCCCATCGCTTCCGTCAACGATCGGACAATCCACAGGCCGAGACCGGTGCCGCCCTGGAGCCGGGTTGAGGCAGGTGCCAGCTGAGCGAATCGTTCAAACGCGACGTCGCGTAGATCTTCGTGGATGCCCTCCCCGTGATCGATGACCTGAATGCGCACGGTGCTTCCGGTCTGTTGGGCGCTGATGTCGATCACCTGGTCGGGGGCGTACTTCAAGGCGTTTTCGATGAGGTTGCGCAGGATCCGGGCGAGATGATCGGGATCAACCTCGAGGCCGACATCCTTGTGAACCGACGAACGCACCAGGCCCTCGGCGCCGGGGATGATTGCGGCTGTTTCGCTTACGAATGTTCGCAGGTTGACGGGCACCGGATGTTGGGGCAGGGCGTTGTTGTCGATCCTTGAGACCATGAGAAGGTCCTCAATCAGCCGCCGGAGTCGGTCCGATTGCGTGCGTGCCGATTGCAGAAGATCCCGGGCGGCCGGAACGGGTGGGAGTAGCTCGGGTCTTGCCAGCGTGGCCAGGGAGCCGATGATCGACGTGAGGGGGGTTCGGAGTTCGTGGCTTACGACACTCACAAAGTCCGTTTTCATCTGAGCGAGTTCCTCCATGCGTTTTGAGGTCTCAGCGGCGGCTTCGTAGCGCTCGAGTTGAGCCAGTATGAGGGCCGCCGGCGCCGCCAAGGATTCGAACATCTCGCGGTCGTCTGCTGTGAATTCTCCCGTCAGCTTGTCGGCGACGACAAGTACTCCTAGAGGCCGCTGATCGACCAGCAGCGGCACCGCCATCGCGGTCGTGATCCCCAATTCGGACAGCAGTCCCGCTTCGGTCTCAGACTGCTCGTTATAGAAGGCCGATTCCCTATTGAGAAAAACAGACGTCAGGTAGTTGCGGTCCCGAAGCGAGATGTCGTAGTTACCGATGTCCAACTCGTTCCCAGAGGTCCAGATCGGGCTCACCACGACGAGGGATCCGAAGCGTGGTTGATGGAGTAGAACAAAACCGAGTTGGGCCTCGAGGAACCGCCCGATTTTGCCGACCAGGGTCGGCAGCACGTCACCAAGGCTGTGGCCGTCGGCCATGGTTCGGGACACTTCGTACAACCGTTCCAACTGGGTCTCGCGCCGACGTAGTTCCAGCTCCCGGGTATGACTCTGATAGGCCTCCCAACGAAATTCACTGGTCACGGCACTCAGGACGATGGCCACGACGATCAGAGTGGCGCTCTGGACGATGATCTCTTGAGAGGGTCGCAGCTCCTGTCCAAAGGCGAAGGGCATCACGATATTGAGTATCAGGAGGATCGTCGTTGCCGAGAAGTGGATCCATCTTCCTCCGAGAGCTGCCGTGAAGGAAATGACGGCGAAGTAGTCGATGAACACCAGGGTGCTGATCGGAGCCAGGGTAGAAAGCAAGGCCAGGCCGGCGATGACCAGAATGGCGCTGAGTCCCATGAGGATCTCGCCACCTATACGGTTTAGAGCCGACTCCCATGGAATAAAGGGCAGGATGCCAAACGTGATTGCTACCGCCAGCACCGGTGCCCAGAATCGTGGCTCGCTAAGGGGAACTCGTAGCCGGTACGCGCCGAACGAAGTCAGGGCCAGCAGAAACCAAACCGCCCCCATGGCGATTCGCCAGAGCCGGGCTCGAAACGGAGCCAGGATCTCTCGTCTTTGCTGATGTGTCAGATGAACGGCGATAGTCGGTTCCTCTCACCGGCAAGGGTAACCTGCCCGCCATGAATCTCGAGCAAACGCGCTTGCCAAAGACATCGGCCGATTTCTGATGGCGCTAAAAGCGTTTAGTGGGGGAGCGGTGTTTGCTGAGGTAAGCGGGCCCGCGGCTCCCCAGGTTTTGGCCCTTCATGGTTGGGGCCGATCCAATGTTGATTTTCGATCGGTACTTTTCGGTATGGGAGCTGTCGCCGTCGACTTTCCCGGATTCGGAAGCTCGCCGCCGCCTGCGGCGGGCTGGGGGTCAGCGGAGTACGCCGCCGCGATTCGTGACGTGTGGTCGGTCTTCGACGAACCCCCGGTAGTTGTGGCCCACTCTTTTGGCGGTCGGGTTGCGGTGCATCTGGCCCAGGACCTGCCGATGCGTTCGCTGGTTTTGATCGGGGTGCCGCTGGTTCGGCCCGGGAACACGACCCAACCCGCCACGGCGTTTCGGGTGGCAAGGCGGCTGCATCGTCTTGGCGTGCTGTCGGACGGACGTATGGAGGCTTTTCGCCAGAGGTACGGGTCGGCTGACTACCGGGCGACCGCCGGGGTTATGCGAGAAGTGTTTGTCCGGGTTGTCAACGAAACGTACGACGAACAGCTTGATCGGCTGGCGATCCCGGTACGTATGCTCTGGGGAGCCAACGACACGGCAGCTCCGCTCGAGCAGGCACAGATCGCCTATCGTCGCTTGGCCGACCGGGGTACCGACGTAGAACTGCGGGTGCTCGACGGCGTCGGGCACCATGTAATGGCGGAACGTCCGCAGGTCGTGACCGATTTGATCGAGGAGTTGCTGACGTGAGCGGCGTCTTTGTCGTAGCGGCAACCGTGGTCAGTGCGATCTCCGCCCTGCGGTGGTTGCGCGTCGCCCAGCGAGAACACTATTTACCCTGGTCGGTGGCGGTCTTCGCCAAGCGGTGGTGGCTCATCGACCCAACGAACCTCGCGATCATCGCGCTGGCCGCCACATCGGCGGCGCTGGCACTGATCGGCGTGTTGCCCCTCGTAACCGGCAGTGTCACCTTGGTGTGTGTGCTGGTAGGGCCGGTGGGGCTTTCGATCAAAGGAATTTCGTCTCCGCTCATGTGGACCGCTCGCCTGCGGCGCGTGGCCATAGCCAGTGGCGGGATCTGGGCGGTGATGGTGGCGATCGGGGGCGTTACCGGATCGATCGGCCTCCTTGCCTACGAGGCCGTGGCTCTCCCGCTCGTCATTGATCTGGCGTTGGCCATTATGTGGCCGTTCGAGATGAAGTCGCAGAAGAAATGGATCGATCAGGCAACCGAGCGGATGTTGCTGGTGAGTCCGACCGTTGTTGCGATCACCGGCTCGTATGGCAAGACGACCACCAAAGAGTATGCGCGCCAGCTGTTAGCCCGGCATGCGCCTACCGTTGCCACCCCGGCCAGTTTCAACAACAAGATGGGACTCGCCAGAGCGATCAACGAGCATCTGAGCGACGGCACCAGGTTCTTCATCGCCGAAATGGGAACCTACGGCCCCGGCGAAATTGCCGACATGTGTGCGTGGGTGTCCCCCAACGTTGCCGTCCTCACGGCCATAGGTCCCGTTCACCTCGAGCGCTTCGGGTCCATCGATCGAGTCGTCGAAGCCAAATCCGAGATCTTCGGACGAGCAGACGTGGTGGTCCTCAATGTCGATGACGACCGGTTAGCCAGCCTGGCAGGGACGATTACCGATAGACGTGTCATCAAGGTTTCGGCCGGAGGAGTCGGCAACGCTGACGTTCGGTTGGTCCCTGACGGGCACAGGGCGGCCGTTTACGTCAACGGTTCTGAGGTCGGCACGGTACCGGTGCTTCCCCTTCTGTCGAATCTGGCGTGCGCAATTGGCGTCCTGGTCGCTCTCGATCTGCCGCTGGATGGTATCGGTGAAGCTCTCAAAGGGGCCGGGACGCCTGATCACCGACAAACGGTCTTCACGTCCGATGCGGGCGTGGTCATTATTGACGACACCTACAACTCGAACCCGGCTGGGGCTCAGGCAGCCCTTGACCGACTGGCAGCCGTCGGCTCAGGTCGCCGAGTTGTCGTTACGCCCGGCATGGTCGAACTCGGTGATTTACAGGTCAAAGAGAACACACGTTTCGCCGCGCAGGCGGGTGCCGTTGCTGATCAGTTGATTGTGGTCGCCAAAACGAATCGGGCGGCGCTCCTGGAAGGCGCCGCGAACGTGGCGCTTCCGGTTATCGTTGTTGCGTCACGAGAGGCAGCGGTGGCCTGGGTACGCGAACACCTGGGGGAGGGCGATGCCGTTCTCTATGAAAACGACCTGCCTGATCATCATCCCTAGGAGCATCCCATGAGTCCGCGACCAGCCGTCGTTTTTGGCGGACCATCGCCAGAGCACGACATTTCGATCCTTACCGGGCTTCAGGCGGCCAGGGCTCTCACCACCTCCGGTCGCGACGTTGACGTGATCTACTGGACCAAGACCGGTCAGTGGTTCTTGGTCGACCCCGATTCGGAAGCGACGCACTTCTCTCAGGGGGTCCCCGCCAAAGCAAAGGCGCTTCGTTTTGAGGCCGAACCGGGTGGCGGGTTCTTCAATAAGAAGAAGCGTCTCGATATCGGCGCCGTTCTTAATGCTTGTCATGGTGGTCCCGGCGAAGATGGAACCGTTCAGGGAATGTTCGACCTGGCTGGACTCCGGTACACCGGACCGGACTCGTCGGCATCGGCACTCGGAATGGACAAGTTGGCCTTTGGCGGCCTGACAGCCGCGGCCGGGCTCCCGACGCTGGCTCGTGTCCTGGTTGGTGGGCCGCCACCCTCCTTCGATGGCCCGTACATCGTCAAGCCACGGTATGGAGGCTCGTCTATCGGGATCAGCGTCGTCGATGACTATGAGACGGCGCTGGCTCTGCTCAACACCTCGCCGCATATGGGAAAGGGAGCGGTCGTAGAACCATTCTTAGCCGGGTCCCAGGATCTCAATATCGCCGTGCGCACGTACCCGACCGTTCAAACGTCTGCCATCGAGGCACCGCTGCGCGAATCGGACCAGATCTACGACTACGCCCAAAAATACCTCGAAGGCGACGGAGGCATGGACGCGGCCAAGCGTGAATTACCGGCCAACCTTCCCGCCGAGGATGCGGCGCTCATCCGTCGGATGGCCGCCCAGGTCGTCGCGCTTGCCCGGTTGCGATCGGTTGCCCGGATCGATTTCCTGGCCCACGATGGGGTCATTTATGTCAATGAAGTCAACACGATTCCGGGAAGCCTGGCTGGCTACCTGTGGATTGATCCGCCGATCAGTCGAGCCCAACTTCTCGGCGACATGCTCGACGAGATCGCCGCGCTGCCACCAACGCAGTACACGACCGCCGGCGCAGACGGTACGGCGTTGCGTAGCGCGGGAACGATCGCTTCGAAGTTGGGCTAGCCGCTACAGATTAACGACGGCACAGGTCAAGGTGCGGGTGATGCCCTCAACGGCCTGTACCCGGGCAACAACCAGCTTGCCGAGTTGGTCGACGTCGTCGGCACTTACCTTGATGATCACGTCGTATGGACCGGTGACGTCGTCAGCAGACTGAACGCCTGGAATCTTTCGGACTTCGGTGGCTACGTGGGCTGCTCGGCCGACTTCACTCTGAACCAACAAATACGCTTCAACCATGTGATCTCCTTTTGAGAACGAGTCTACGCGCACCTGGCAGGGCTATGACCCGTCTGCGCCGAGCCGGATGTTGGACGCGAACGATTGACCGCCCTCGTCGACGACTTCAAAAACAATGCGCTGGCCCTGGCGGAGTGAACGAAAGACCGACCCGCGGAGGCCGCCGGCACGTAGCAAGATTTCTCGTCGATCACTGTCACTGACAACAATGCCAGCGCCCGTTATGGGGTCGTACAGCTTGACGATTCCTTGCATCTAGGCCTTCTCGACCTTCCCGGCCTTGAGGCACGAGGTGCAGACGCGAGCCTGGCGGGTGTTCGACCCGTGCTTGACACGCACTTTTTGGATGTTTGGGGTCCAGGTTCGGCTGGAGCGCTTATGCGAGAAAGTGACTTTCTTACCGAACGTGGGCTCTTTGCTGCAGATTTCGCAACGGTTTGCCATTTGAGATCTCCTCGATCGGCGGGGAATCGTAGCAGCGCCGACGGAGGGAGAAAAATGCTTGCCGCCCGCCTGATTACCAATGTTGTCACGATCGGCTGGCACAATGCGCCCATGAGCGCGCCCATGAGCGAACGAAGCCTTGCCTACCTGAGCACGGTGCCAGTCACAAGAGTGTCTGGCCTGTCCGGCAAGCGCGGAACCGCCCTCGAGAAGGGTGGGATCGAGACCGTGGCCGACCTGCTTTTGCATGTGCCGCGCCGCTATGTCGATCGATCAACCCAGGTTGAATTGTCCAACGTGCCCGTTGGCGAAGAAGTAACCGTGATCGTCACGGTGCAAAAGGTCAACGTCCGCCGGGTCCGCAAGAATCTCACGATCATCGACGCGGTATGTACCGATGGCGTTGGCATCCTCAACGTGACGTGGTTCAACCAGGCCTTCCGGGCCAAACAGCTGAGCGAGGGAGCCGAGATTGCTCTGTCGGGCAAGGTCGAGCGCTACCGGGGCCGGTTACAGATGAAATCGCCGGTGGTCGACGTGCTGGGTGCGGCAAGTGAGTCACTTGTCACCGGCCGGGTGGTGCCGATCCATCCTTCGGTCGGTGACGTCAGTCCCGGCCATATCCGACGGGCGATGCACAACGCCCTGCTGCGGTCGATGCCGATGTCTGATCCGCTGCCAGAGTCCTTGCTCGACCGGTTGGATTTGATGGATCGCCAGTCGGCGTTCGGATCGATCCACTTTCCCGAGGTGATGGGCGACCTCGGAGCCGCCCGTCGGCGTCTTGTGTTCGACGAGTTCTTCCGTCTCGAAGTGGCACTGGCGCTGACCAAGAACCAACGGGCGCATACCTCGGTGGGGATTGCCCATACGCCAGATCGGGAGTTGGCCGACACGTTCCTGGCTGGCCTCCCGTTCTCGACCACCGGCGCACAGGATCGGGTTCTCGGCGAAATCATGGATGATCTTTTCTCCAAGCATCCGATGCACCGGTTGTTGCAGGGCGAGGTTGGATCTGGCAAGACCGTCGTGGCAGTCGCCACATTGCTCCTGGTCGTGGCTGGTGGCTATCAGGGCGCCATCATGGCTCCGACCGAGGTCCTGGCTGGCCAGCATTACCTCGGCGTGTCGGATCTGCTCGTCGGAGCCGGCATGACATCGCATCCGGTCAAAGACCAGGCGAGCTTGTTTGATGATCCGCAGCACGAGGTTGCAAGAAGTGCGCCGGAACGTCCAGTGGTGGTAGCTCTATTGACCGGATCGAACTCGGAGCTTTCGACACAGATTGACGCCACTCGATCCGACGTGCTCGAGGCCATCGCGTCTGGAGCGGTGGATATCGTTATCGGCACGCACGCGCTGATCCAAGAAGGCGTCGATTTCGCCAGGCTTGGCGCGGCCGTCATCGACGAGCAGCATCGTTTCGGCGTACACCAAAGGATCAGCTTGAAAGCCAAGGCCGGCGAACAGGATCCCGACCTGCTCATCATGACGGCCACCCCCATTCCTCGAACCCTTTCGATGACCCTGTATGGCGACCTGGACGTCTCGTTGTTGGACGAAATGCCGCCGGGGCGCATGCCGGTCGTCACTACGGAACTGTCGAAGGGCGCCATGGAACCGGTGTATGAGTTGATCAGGAGCGAAGCGGCGGCGGGACGCCAGGCCTTTGTGGTCTGCCCGTTGGTCGAGGAGTCCGACAAGATCGAGGCTGTTTCGGCCACTGCCGAGCACGCACGATTGTCGAAGGTGTTTGGTGACCTGCGGGTAGGGCTGTTGCATGGTCAGATGAAACCCGCCGAAAAAGAAGCCGTGATGGATGACATGCGGGGTGGTCAGATCGATGTTCTGGTTGCGACGACGGTCATCGAAGTCGGGATCGACATCACTAATGCCACGGTGATGGTGATCGAAGACGCTGAACGGTTCGGACTCAGTCAGTTGCACCAATTGCGTGGACGAGTCGGCCGCGGTGAGCACGCTTCGTATTGCGTGTTGCTGGCCGATCCGACCACCGACGAGGGGATCGCTCGAATTGCGGCCATGGTTGAGACAACAGACGGATTCCGTCTCGCCGAGGAAGACCTGCGGATCCGGGGCCAGGGCACCGTCTTTGAGGCGCGACAGGCCGGGACGGCCGACCTACGGATCGCCGACTTGTTACGGGACCTGGACATACTCGTTGATGCCCGTCGTGAGGCGTTTGCCATGGTTGCGGACCGGCTGGCACTCGATGATGAAGTTGGCCGGGAAGTCGAGGCGATTCTCGGGGACCGCAAGGACTGGCTGTTCGTCTCATGAGGATCATTGCTGGGGAGGCCAAAGGACGCCGCCTGAAGGCTCCGAAGGATCAAGGTACTCGTCCCATGCAAGATCGCATCAAGGAAGCCGTTTTTTCCTCGCTCGGTTCGGCCGTGGTCGGAGCCAGTGTGCTGGATCTTTATGCCGGGACCGGCTCTATGGGACTTGAGGCGCTGAGTCGTGGGGCGAGCCGGGCGGTCTTCGTCGAGCGGGACCGGAAAGCCCTGGCGGTTCTGCGCGACAACTGTGCGGCAGTTGCCTTGGGCGGCGACGTGGTGGCGGGTGATGTGGCCCCATTCCTAGCCAGCGGGTCGGAGGTTTTCGACCTGGTATTTGTCGATCCTCCCTATCCCGACAGCGACGAATCTGTGTTGGCCACTATGGCGGCATTGAGTCGGCGAACGGCCCCCGATGGCCTGGTGGTCCTGCACCGACCGGTCGAAGCGACGGTCCCGGAAACGGAAAGCCTCGTGTTGGTGGACGAGCGGCGATACGGTGGTGCACAACTTTGGCGTTTCAAAAAGGAGTCAACATGACGATGGCTTTGTGTGCGGGCAGTTTTGACCCGCCGACCAACGGCCATCTGGACCTCATCGATCGGGCTGTGACGATGTTCGACGACGTCGTGGTTGGGGTGGTTTCCAATCCGTCGAAGAGTCCCCGCCTCACGGCCGACCGGCGCAAGCAACTTCTCGCCGATCTCTTGTCGGACCACGCAAACGTGCGCATCGAAGTGTTTTCGGGTTTGGTTGTCGAGTTGGCCACCGCCGTGGGTGCCGATGTCATCGTCAAGGGCGTTCGGGGAGTGTCCGATTTCGACACCGAGACCCGGATGGCCCACATGAACCGCCAGTTGTCGGGTATCAATACCGTTTTCCTGCCGACCAGCCCGGCAGTTGCGCACATTTCATCATCATTGGTCAAAGAGATATTTGCCCTGGGTGGCTCGATCGAAGGTCTTGTACCTGCGTTGGTCGCCCTCGCACTAGAGGAGTAACGCTATGTCTGATAACGAATTTGGTGGATTCGACCTGCCAGCTGGGTCGGGAACCCGGACGTCGGAGGACCCGCTTGCCGACTTTGTCGACATCATTGGTGACGAGAAGGACGATTTCATCGACCTGGCCGCCGTTGAGTCCGACGACGACGTGTTTTCAAAAGTCATCCCCATGCCGGGCGTGGGGGGTGATCTGGCGAGCGACCCGTTGGACAGCGCCGAGGTTGGGGCGATTGAGTCGATGCTCGAAGAGCTCATTGCCCAGTTGCTTGAAGCCAAGACCATGCCGCTATCGCAGAATGTCCTCGTCAACAAGGCCGCATTCATAACGAACCTTGAGCGGATCCTTTCGTTGCTGCCTGAGGAAGTGCGGGCTGCCCGCTGGATGATTCGCGAGCAGGAGGCCTTTGTCGCGAGGGCCAACGAGAAGTCCAAAGAAATCATGTCGCAGACCAACCAGAAGGCTCACGCCATCATGGAAAACGCCAGGCATCAGGCCGATCTGATGGTCTCGCAGTCCAATATCGTGGCGGAAGCCGTTGAAGAGGCCAACATTCTTGTCCGCAACGCCGAGGGCGAGGGACGCCGGATCCGTCTCCAAGCCGAGGACTATTCCGAAGACCGCCTGGTTCAGTTAGAGCACCTTTTTGGGAATCTCGTCCGGCAGGTCCGCGAAACCCGTTCGGAGTTCCATCAGGCGCGGCCCGCGGCCGGTGATGTCCCGATTCTGGATTGAGCACACCGGGAGTAGGCTGAGCTGATGATGAAGGTACTTGTTACCGACCTCATCGGGACGCCAGGTGCGCACCGTGAGGATGAGGTTTCCATTCACATCACCGCAATTATGGATGCGGCCAAGCTCGACGGTCCCGTAACCGGTCTGGTTCGGTACGACGCGGGCGTCCGGGACATCATGGCATCAGGGCGTATGCGCTACGTCGCGACAGCCACGTGCATACGGTGTTTGGTCGAGTTCGAGTATCCGGGGAAAGCCCGATTTAGTCAGCTCTACGCCGAGGATCCCCAGTCCGAGGACATCCTGGCGATCAACGACCCAGGATGGATTGACATCGAAGAACCGATCCGGGATGAGGTTCTCCTGAGCCTTCCGCTGTCGCCGATCTGTCGATCCGACTGCGCCGGACTTTGTTCTACGTGCGGAACCGACTTGAATAGGGAACCGTGCGAAGGCCACGAGGACGTAAGTTCGTCGCCCTTCGCTATATTGGCTCAGCTTTTAGACCCCGAAGACCTGTAAGGAGTTCGCCGTGGCGGTCCCCAAGAAAAAAATGTCGCGTTCGCGCACTCGCCGACGTAAGTCGCAATGGAAGATGGAGCATCCGACTCCCTCGACATGTCCGCAGTGTCATGAACCAAAGATGCCGCACCGCGCCTGCGCGGCTTGCGGTACCTATCGTGGCCGTACGGTCGCGGTTCCAGCCGAAAAGTAGGGTGCGGCTCTGGCCCGCGTAGCGCTCGATGCGATGGGTGGCGATTACGCCCCCGTCGAAACTGTCGCTGGTGCGCTCCTGGCCGCCGGGCGAGGCGTCGATGTCGTGCTGGTCGGCGATGAGCATCAACTGCGTTCGGAACTAGAAAAGCACCAGGCCGACCTGCCGGTAGTCCACGCTAGCCAACGTATCGAGATGGCAGACAATCCGGTTCGCGCCATCAGAGAACGTCCAGACGCTTCAATCGTGCGCGCCGCTCAGTTGGTACGCGATGCGGAAGCGGACGCTCTGGTATCGGCCGGGTCTACCGGGGCGGCCTTGGCGGCAGCGGCCATCGTGATCGGTCGCCTGCCCGGTGTGCTTCGGCCGGCCATCGCCACCATTTTCCCAACCCCGGTTAAGCCAACGGTGGTTCTCGACAGCGGCGCAAACCCGGACTGCAAGCCCGAGCATCTCAACCAATTCGCCATCATGGGCAGCCAGGTGGCCAGGGTGTACATCGGTTGTGAAAACCCCCGGGTCGGATTGCTCACCATCGGTGAGGAACGTGGCAAGGGCCGTGACCTGGAGCGGGCTGCCTATGACCTGCTCGAGTGGGATCCGGCCGTGAACTTCGTCGGCAACGTCGAGGGCCGTGACCTCGCTAGTGACATTGCCGATGTTTTCGTGACGGATGGATTCACCGGAAACGTAACCCTCAAGACTGCCGAGGGAATGATTCGTATCGCTCTCGGGATGTTTTCCGATGTAGCCAACTCGCTGTCCGATGCCGGCCAGGCCGAACTTGCGCCACACGTGAAGCGGATGGCTGACGCCATGTCGGCGGACAACGGGGCGCACCTGGTCGGGTCCAAGGGCGTGGTGGTCATCGGACACGGTTCGGCGACCGCCAAAGGCATTGCCAACGCGTTGGAAATGGCTGCCGACGGTGCGCGACGGGGGCTTGTTGCCGAAATCGCTAATCAGCTCGGATCCGATTCGTAATGAATGACCTTCAGACAAGACTCGGGCACGCGTTTGCGGACGAGAGGCTCCTCAAACACGCCTTGCTTCATCGTTCTTTCGCCGCCGAAGGTCCATCTGGTGATGACAACGAGCGGATGGAGTTTTTGGGGGATGCGGTATTGCAACTGGTCATAACCGATCACCTGTATACGGCCTTTCCAAATCTAAGTGAGGGGACGATGGCCAAGGTCCGGGCGGCCTGCGTGAACCGTGATGAGCTCGCTCATTTGGCCTTGAGCCTCGACCTCGGCTCGAACCTGGCGCTCGGCCGGGGGGAGGAAGCCTCCGGCGGGCGCAAGAAGGCCTCGATTCTTGCCGATGCCATGGAGGCTGTGATTGCTGCCGTGTACCTCGATGGTGGGATTGAGGTTGCCAAAGCGGTCATCTTGAAACTGTGGGGTCCGTTGGTGGACGCCCGAGCGGCCGAACCCGGAAAACGCGACTACAAGACGCGCCTCCAGGAGGAACTCGCTGCCCGGGGTCTGAGACCGAGATACCGGGTTACAGAATCGGGGCCTGATCATGCCAAGACATTCGAGGCCCAGCTTGAGGTCGACGGCAAACCGGCCGGTACGGGCGAGGGCAAGTCCAAAAAGGAAGCCGAGCAGGCGGCTGCGGCCGAAGCGCTTGATTCGTTTTAGAGCACATGCCAGAGCTACCTGAGGTCGAGACAACCCGGCGTTCTCTCGTTCCGGTCATGGAGGGTCGCCGGTTCGAATCCGTTGCTATTCGTCGGCCCCGCATGGCCAGGCGCAACGTTCGACCGGTCGACGTTGTTGATCGTTTGGAAGGTCGCCGACTCGACCGGCTGGGTCGGATCGGCAAATTTATGGTGGGGGACGTCGAAGGCGACATCACATTGATTCTCCATCTCGGCATGTCCGGCAAGTTCCAGATCAAAGACATCGGGGAGCCCGAGGACATGCACACGAACGTTGTATTCACCACCGATGCGGGTCAGGAGATCCGTCTGGTCGACCCGCGCACCTTCGGTTTTGTAGCCGCTCACACTCCTGAAGAACTCGAATTCTCTTCGATCGGGTCCCTCGGACCCGACGCATTGGAAGCGTTGCCGCCGGTGGCTTCGATGGGCAAGGTCATGGCTGGCCGGAAAGTCGCGATTAAGACCTTGCTGCTCGATCAACGCTTTTTGGCGGGTCTCGGCAATATCTACGCCGACGAGGTACTCAGCCGGGCGGGGATTCGTGGCGACCGGGAGTCCGGGAGTTTGACCGTCGACGAAGTCAGGGCCATTCGAGCGGCGATCGGGCCGGTACTCAGGGCCGGGCTCAAGCACGGCGGGACCAGCCTCGACGACCTGGCCTATCTGCTTCCCGATGGCCGGGCAGGACAATTCACAAGCCGCCTCCGGGTGTACGGCCGGGAAGGGGAGCACTGTCGGACATGTGGCACGCTTATCAAACGCACCGTTCTAGGAGGGCGCTCCAGTTTCTGGTGTGAAACCTGTCAGGTGTGATGGGTGTGCGCGCAGCGGGGACGCGTGATATCCTCTTTTTGGTCTAATCACAGGGATGTAATTACGTGTACCTCAAGTCGCTGAAGATCACCGGCTTCAAGTCGTTCGCCGACAGAACCCGGATCGAGTTCGAACCGGGCGTCACTGTGATCGTGGGACCTAACGGTTCAGGGAAGTCCAACGTCGTGGACGCGGTCGCCTGGGTCATGGGAACGCAGTCCACCAAGAACCTTCGTACCGAAAAAATGGAAGACGTGATCTTCGCAGGCACGGCGACGCGACCATCACTCGGACGCGCCGAAGTTTCACTCACCTTCGATAACGGTTCCGGTTTGCTGCCCCTCGACCTCGATGAGGTCACCGTCACCCGTCGCTTATACCGCGATGGGTCGTCGGACTATGAGATCAACGGGATTTCCTGTCGCTTGCTCGATGTTCAGGAGATGCTCGCCGATTCGGGCGTTGGGCGGCATCAACACGTGATCGTCGGCCAGGGCCAGCTTGATGCGGTCCTCAACGCCAAAGGAGACGAACACCGGGCGATTATTGAAGAAGCCGCGGGAATCCTCAAACATCGCCAGCGCAAAGATCGGTCGATCAGAAGGCTTGAACGCACCGACGCTGACGTCCTACGGCTTACCGACATCCTCAAAGAGCTGAAACGCCAGATCCGGCCACTGAAGCGGCAGGCTGAGGATGCCGACCGTTACGAAGACGTGCGATCCGAGATCCACGGTCTCCGGTTGTATCTTGGCGGAGAAGCGCTTCGCCGCATCTCACAGCGACTCACGCAGGCAAGTGCTGAGGAGGCGAGTCGAGTTGAGTCAGTTGCTCTGACCGTCCGCGAGTTCGATCAGATCGAAGCATCACTTGAGAAACTCGCAGATTTGGCAGGGGTGGCGGGCCAGACGCTCGATCGTGACACGGCTGCTGCCGCCCGACTCGAAACCACCGCCGAGCGGTTGCGCTCCATCTCGACAGTGGCCGCTGAAAGATGTAGGAGTCTCACGGCACGGCTTGAGGGTGCCGGCGAGCGACGTGGTGATCTGCTGGCCGAAGCCGAAGAACTGCGCATCAACCTTGCCCTGTCGATTGAGGACCAGTCGGCAGCAGCCGATGCAGCCGAACGCAACGCCCGGGTCCTGGCCACACTTGAGGACGAAGAGCGGTCGCTTGCCGAACAGGAAGCCATGCCGGCCGAGGGTGCGATCGCCATTGTCCGCGGGGACCTGCGATCGAACCAGGCGGCCAACGACCGCGATCGGCGAGAACGTGATCAGATCACGAAACGGCTTGACGCTCTCGTCGCTCAGGTCGATCGCGAGACGAGCGAAATCGACCGCGCCAATACAGATATTTTGGACCTAGATATAGAGCAGGGGACGGCTCAAGCGGACCACACGGCCGCCAGCGAGGCCGCATCCTCTGAACAGGTTCGCTACGAAGCTGCCGAAGCGGCCTACAAAACATCAGAACTCGGTCTGGCCTCTTCGACCGCAAGAGTTGAGGCACTTGAAGGGGCTGTGGCAGGACTCGCTGATCCGGCGGCACGTCAACGAGCTGAGTCGTCGGCCCAGGTGACAGGCCCGATCGCTGCGGCGCTGGACATTCCGGTTGACATGGCAGCCGCAGTAGACGCCGCGCTTGGCCCGTGGGCTGACGCGCTGGCAGTCACAAGCGTTGCGGATCTCGGTTCGGTTGTTGGCGACCTGAAGTCGGAGGGTTTTGGTGGCGTCCCGATGGTGACGCCGGTTGCGGCGGACGATTCCCAAGCCACCGGAGTTGCCGCCGCCTGGGGACTGCAGACCCTCGTCGCCGCCCTTGGCCCAAACACCGATTCGGTTCTGGCGAATGCGTTGCTCGGCGATGTGGTGGTTGCCGAAGGCTGGTCATCGGGATGGGAGATCGTCCAGCGTCATCCCGGCATTCGAGTTGTGACACCGGAGGGTGACCTGCTCACGTCGTTCGGTATTCGGATCGCCCACCCGGACGGAGCGACCCCGGCCATGTTGGAAGTTGCCCTGATCGATCTGGAACGGGCTGAACAAGAAGCCGCCCGCACCAAGAGTCGCTACCTCACGGCCAAACGCGAGTCCGAGCAGGCCAAGACCACCGAGCAGCAATCCCGGGTGGCCCTCGAGCGGATTGAGGCCAAGCTGGCAGGAACCACCGAAGCGCTCGGACGCCTCACACGCTCGCGTGACGGTTTGGTTGAGGAGATCGCCCGGCTCGAGGGTAGGCGAACTGCGCTCGCCGAATCGGCCTCAGAGCGTGAGGAGCAGATCGCTCGCCTTGAGCAGCGACTGGCTGCCCTCGAGGGTGAAGAAGCCGAGCGACAGAAAGCCTGGCAGGCACTGGCGGAGCGTCGAACCGAGGTGGCTAATCGTCGTGATGAGGCGAAGCTGGCCGCCCAGGAATCGGCGGCGACGCTTGGTGCCATTGTCGAGCGTAGAGCCATGTTGCAGCGGCGGTTGACTGAAGTATCCACAGAGTCCACCGAGCTGGACGCCAATCCGGTCGATCCGGCCGATATCGCCCACCTCCAGCAGGTCGACGCTCAGGCTCGTCAGGCGCTCGACATTGTCCGTGACCATATTCGCACCCTTCGGGAACGCCAGGTCAAGCTTCGGGAAGATGCCGGGGAAGCAGGACGGAAGCTGCGGGATGCGAGAACTCGCCGTGACGAACTTCAGCGCACCATTGCTTCCAACAAAGATCAGCTGGCGGCGCTTGGTATCGAACTGGCCGAGCTTCGGGTTCGACTTGAGGCTACGGAAGAGGGACTACGCAGAGACGCTGACGCCAGCGACGAGCAGGCTTTGGCGGCTCCCCGACCCGACCTGCCTGAGAACGCCGACCTACGTGGCCGTCTCAATACCCTTGATAGCGAACTGCGTCGAATGGGGCCGATCAACCCGCTGGCCGCTGCCGAGTACCGAGAACTCAACGAGCGCCACGACTTCATGCAAGCCCAGCTCGACGACCTCGACCACGCCCGCAACGAGCTGCGGTCGGTCATCAAAGCGATCGACGAGCAGATCGTGGAATTGTTTATGGAAGCCTTCGGCCAGGTCGCCAGGTTCTATGAGGAGCATTTCGGAATCCTCTTCCCGGGCGGTCGCGGTGAATTGGTGCTGACCGATCCCGATAATCCGCTCATTACGGGCGTTGACATCAAAGCCCAACCGCTCGGCAAGAAGGTCAGCCGCCTCCAGCTACTTTCGGGTGGGGAGCGATCCCTGGCGGCCCTGGCGTTCCTGTTCGCAGTGTTCAAAGCTCGGCCGAGCCCGTTCTACATCATGGACGAGGTGGAGGCCGCCCTGGACGACGCCAACTTGCATCGTTTCCTGGATCTGGTTGAGAACTTCCGCGATTCTGCCCAGTTGATGATCGTCACGCATCAACAGCAGACCATGGAGTGCGCCGACGTCCTGTACGGGGTAACCATGGAACCCGGTGGCTCCTCGAAGGTCATCGCCAAGAAGATGAGCGGGCAGCTGGCGTTCGAAAGCGCGTAACCTCATGGTCGTGGACACAACGCTGACGATCATTCTCATTGTCGCCGCCGTGCTCGTCGTGGGCGGTGGGGCCTTTTACACGCTCCGGCGCCGTACCCAGGCTCAGCTGAAGGCTCGATCCGAGGCATCGATAGAGGCTCCCACCGCGAGGAAGCGCCCCGAGGCGGCGACCACTTCGTTGGCCGATCGCCTGTCGAAGACCAGGTCGTCGCTGGGTGGCCGTTTACGGGACGCGTTCGGATCGACCGACAACGACCTCTACGAGGGGCTCGAGGAGGCACTCATTGCCGCCGACCTTGGGGTGGCCACCAGCACTCGAATCGTCGACCGGGTCAGAGCATCTAATCCCGACACGCCCGATGCTGCCCGGTCAGCGCTGAGAAACGAACTTCTCGCAACGCTTGAGGGACAGGATCGTTCGATCCGGCGGATCAACACGCCTGCGGTGATTGTCGTCGTGGGTGTCAACGGAGTTGGTAAGACCACCACGATCGCCAAGCTGGCCGCCCGCCTGCGCGAGGAGGGCACCGATTCGATTCTGGGAGCCGCCGATACCTTCCGGGCGGCGGCCGACACTCAGCTGCGCACCTGGGCGGATCGGGTGGGAGTGGAGATCATCACGGCCGCACCGGGTTCGGATCCGGCGTCGGTCGCCCACGATGCCTATCATGCGGCCAAGACCCGCAAGAAGGGTGCCGTGATCGTTGACACGGCCGGGCGGTTGCATTCGAAAACCAATTTGATGGCCGAACTCACCAAGATCGTTCGAATCCTTGAGCGCGAAGCCGGCTCAATCGACGAAGTGCTTTTAGTCCTCGATGCCACCACCGGACAGAACGGACTGGCTCAGACCAAACAATTCACCGACGCTGTAGGTGTGACCGGTATCGTGCTGACCAAGATGGATGGCACCGCCAAGGGAGGCATTGCTATCGGCGTCGAGCAAGAGTTGGGGGTTCCCGTGAAATTTATTGGTGTCGGTGAAGGGGTTGACGACCTGGTCAGGTTCGAGCCGGCAGCCTTTGTTGACGCACTACTGGCGGAATCCTGATGCATGTAGAGAACGATGACGTGCTCGTGGCGGCCGCCAGACGCGCCGCCGAGCAAGCTTATGCGCCGTACTCGAACTTCCGGGTTGGGGCAGCCATTTTGACGGCATCGGGAGAGATCGTCACCGGGTGTAATGTCGAGAACTCTGCCTATGGCAGCTCAATCTGTGCTGAGGCCAACGCCATCACATCAGTCATCGCTCAAGGCGAGCGGGCCATGGCCACCATCGCCGTAGCGTGCATCGACGCCGAGTCGGTTGGTGGGGCCTATCCCTGCGGCAACTGCCGGCAGTTGATCAACGAGTTCAGGATTGGGAGGATTATCGTCACGACGGGCGTCGGCGAGAGCCGGTCGCATTCCGATGCAGAGTTGCTCCCCTACGGATTTACACTCGAACCTTGAGCCAAAAAAGGGCCAGCGGTCGAACGACCACCGGCCCTTTTTCTTGCAGATCGTCTCGTTTCTAGCGGTTTTCCAACGCCTCGATAAGCTTGGGGAGAACCTGATGCACGTCGCCGACGATCCCGAGGTCTGCCACGCCGAAGATCGGTGCCTCTTCGTCCTTGTTGATGGCGATGATCATCTTCGAATCCTTCATGCCAACCAGGTGTTGCATGGCGCCGGATATGCCGCAGGCGATGTATACGTCGGGTTTGACCGTTTTGCCAGTTTGGCCAACCTGCTTCGAGTACGGGACCCACCCGGCGTCCACGATGGCTCTGGTCGCCCCGGTGGCTGCCTTGAGCGGGGCAGCTAGTTGTTCAATCAGCCCGAACGCCTCGGCGCTCCCAAGGCCTCGTCCGCCCGCGATGATGACGGCTGCTTCTTCAAGCTTGGGTCCTTGTGACTCCTCGATAAAGTTGCCGACGACCCGGGCCGCGCCAGCGTGTCCAGGGTCGGGGAGCGGTACAGCCGTCACGGTCGGTGCCGCTCCGCCAGCAGGCTCGGCAGGAAACGACTTGGGCCGTAGGAGAACCAGGTGGGGTCCTTCCCCCTCAAACATGGTCGTGACGAGTTGGGCGCCACCGAAGAGTTCAGTGGTCACGCCAACGCCGCCGTCGACGGCAACGTCGATTCCGTTGGAAATGATCGTCTTACCCATACGAGCGGACAGTCGACCGGCAACGTCGCGGTCCGTATAGGTCTGACCGAACAAAATCACGTCCGGGTTATGTTCGGTCGCGAGGTCTGCCATGGCGGCGGTTGCTGCGGCGATTCCGGTCGAACCTTCGGCTGGTACGAGGTGAAAGACTTCAGTCGCTCCGTAGTCGCCTAGGGTCGCGAAGGCGGCCTCGGAGCCGGCTCCGAAGTAGATCACCGTCGGAGAACCCAGCTCTCGTGCTTTGGTGAGAATCTCCAGTCCAACTGCCGCCGGACCGGTCTCGGTCTCTTCGATAAATACCCACGCCATGGCTAAATCACCTTCGCTTGTTCGAGCATGGCAACGATCTTCTCGTGGCCGTCACCCTCATCGACTATGACCTGGCCTCCGGACCTCGACGGAGCCGGAACCACCATCACGATTCGCTGATCGACCTGGATATCGACGCCCAGGTCGCCAGCCGTCTTAGTGTCAACCGGCTTCTTCTTGGCATCCATAATGCCTTTGAAGGTCGGATAGCGAGGCTCGACAACCCCGGCCGTCACCGAAACGAGAACCGGAGTGGGTGCTTCGATGGTATCGAAGCCCGTGGCCGTCTGGCGGTTGATGCGAACGGTGGAGCCATCCACGTCGATCTTCTTGGCATAGGTCAACGCCGGCACGCCGAGGAGTTCGGCGAGTTGCTGGGGGAGTATTCCCGAGTATCCATCGGTCGACTCGGTGCCGGCGATGACGATATCGAACGACTCCGGTGCGATCGCCGCAGCCAGGATCTTGGCGGTGGTCAGCGAATCTGATCCCTTGAGCGCCTCGTCGTCGACCAGGATCGCTCCGTCAGCCCCCATCGCCAGCGCCTGGCGAATGCCGTTGAGGTTTCCGGACGGTCCCATCGATACCAGGGTGACCGTTCCGTCGGTGTCGCCGGCAATCTGGAGCCCAACCTCAACGCCGTAACGGTCCGTGTCATCGAGGACCTGCTCGTTCGGACGTATCAGGTTGTAGGTAGTTGGGTCCAGTTCATACGGGGAGGCTGGATCGGGGATCTGCTTCACGCAAACTGCGATCTTCATGCGAGCTCCTTGTAATGGTGTACTGGCGTCGATGTTAACGGCTGTTCACGCAGTTGTGGAATCCTGGGTAGGTCCATTACAGCGATTCTGCAGCGGTACTTTCTTGGTCTGAAGGGCTGGTCTGGACTCGACCGAGTGCGAGTTACCCGTCGATCCGATCGATGATTAACTCCTGGGGAGTTAGTGCTTCACCGATCTCCCAGGCTTCTCGAAGCAAAGCGAGCGCAGCTTCGACGCGGTCGTGGTCATTGAAGGCCAGCGTCGCCAGAGGTGCGCCCTGTTCGACCGAATCCCCGGTTTTGGCGTGCAGCGTGATGCCTACTCCTGGATCAACTTTCTGGTCCTTCGTCTCCCGGCCGGCGCCAAGGCTCATCGCTGCCCGGCCGACAGCCAGGGCGTTGACTGCCCTGACGTATCCTGAGGCGGGGGCTTTGACCTCAAACCGGTGGCTGGCCTTCGGGAGCAGCGAGGGGTCATCGATCACGTCGCGGTTGCCGCCTTGAGCCTCGATTACCTGGCCGAAGAGTTCCAGCGCTTCACCGGAGGCGATCACCTGCGCCAGTCGCTTGTTGGCCGTCTCCAGGGAGCCCTCGATGCCACCCAGGACGAGCATTTCTGCGGCAAGGACCATGGTGACTTCGGTCAAATCAGCCGGACCATCACCACGCAAGACCGCGATCGATTCGATGATCTCGGAGGCGTTCCCCACTTCGAGCCCGAGTGGTTCGTCCATCCTCGTGAGGTAGGCCACCGTGGTGGTTCCATGCGCTGATCCGATCCCGACCATCGTCTTGGCCAGTGTCCGGGCCGAGGCTTCGTCCTTCATGAACGCTCCAATACCGACTTTGACGTCGAGAACCAACCCATCGAGATCTTCCGCCAGCTTCTTTGACATGATTGACGATGAAATGAGTGGGATAGAGGGAACTGTGCCGGTTGAATCTCGCAATGCATACAGTTTCCGATCTGCCGGCACGAGCGATTTGGATTGGCCGGCCAACACGAGTCCGTACTGTTCAAGAATCGATGTGAACCGTTCCCGATCCAGGTTGGTCGTGAAACCGGGAATCGACTCCAATTTGTCGAGCGTACCGCCCGTGTGGCCGAGGCCGCGCCCCGAAATCATGGGGATCGCCACGCCGCAGGCGGCAACCATCGGTACGAGGGGTATCGAAACCTTGTCGCCGACGCCGCCTGTTGAGTGCTTGTCTACCTTCGGCTTCGCGATCATATCGAGGTCGAGGACATCGCCGGAATGCATCATGGCGTCGGTCCAGACGGCCAATTCCTCGGCAGTGAGTCCGTTCAGGAATACCGCCATCGTCATGGCTGCCATCTGATAGTCCTTCACCACCCCTTTGGTGTAGGCGTCGATGAGCCATCGGATCTCATTGGCCGTCAGCGTGTCGCCATCACGCTTCTTCTCGATGAGTTCTACGGCAGTCATCGGACGTCTCCCAGAAACGAGACGCCGCATTGCGGTGCGGGGAGTTCCAGCCATTCGGCCAGCGTGGCAGCCACGTCGCTGTATTGGTCGCGATCTCCCAGGCTGACCCCTGCTGCATCGAGGCCTGCGACGAGAAGCGGTACGAACTCACGAGTGTGGTCGGTCGACCCGTCGGTCGGGTCGTTCCCATGATCGGCAGACATCACCAGTATGTCCTCGGGGCCCATCGCCGCCACCAGTCGCGGCAGGTATCGGTCAATCACTTTGAGGCCTTCGTAGTAGCCATCGGGGTTTTCGCGGTGGCCGTAGACCATGTCCAGGTCGACCAAATTCGTGAAGATCACTCCGGAGCCGACCGTTCCCATAGCTTCGATGGTGCGGTCAAGTCCGTCGGTGTCTCCTTCGGTCTTCACGACTTCAGTCAAGCCCCGCCCGGCGAACAGGTCGTTGATCTTGCCGATCCCGTGAACGGCGAGTCCGGCTGCTTTGGCATGGTCCAGAAGGGTGTCCGAATGTGGGGGCATGGCGTAGTCGTGGCGTTTGTAGGTACGTTGGAATTCCCCGGGCCGTCCGATGAAGGGTCGGGCGATGACCCGGCCGATCGAGTATCGATCGCAGTGTTTACGGGCGACCTCGCAGATCCGGTACAACTCGTCGATCGGAGCGATGTCTTCGTGGGCGGCGATCTGGAAGACCGAGTCGGCCGATGTATAAAGAATCAGCTCGCCAGACTCAAGGTGGCGAGGTCCTAGCTCCTCGATGATGACGGTTCCCGATGCGGCGTAATTGCCGATGAAGGTATATCCGGTCTCTTCTTCGATGGCATGGACAAGCTCGTCGGGGAACCCGGTATCCGTGAAAGTACGGAACGGCGTTTCGGTGATTATCCCTGCCAGCTCCCAATGGCCGGTCGTGGAGTCCTTGGCGGCTGACGCCTCGGCGAGGCGCCCATATCCCATCGAGGGCTGGTCTACCGGAGGCATTCCCAGAAGGTTGCCGTGCAGGTTGCCGAGTCCGGCGGCGCTGAAGTTGGGTAGGTCGAATCCTCCGACCGCCTGTGCTGTGTGGCCGAGGGTGTCCGAGCCGCTGTCTCCGTAGTCGGCGGCATCCGGAGCCTCTCCGGCTCCGCAAGAATCCATGACGATGATGATGGCTCGTTTCAAGGTGTGTGTCCTCCTGATCGTCGAGCCTACTCAAGGAAACCCGTCACCTCCGCGACTGTGGTGCGGCGGCCGGTGAAACCAATCACCTCTACGATGGGATGGTGCAAGTCGATTCGGATCGCCCCCCAAAACCCGAACAGACGATTGACGGCTATGTGCTGACCGACCGTGGGGACAAGGTTTCCTCCCATCTCGTTGGCATGTTGTTCGGATTGGTGTTTGCAGGCGGCGGGGTCTTCGTCTTCACGATTGAGGACTCGCTCTTTAACCGGGTATTTGCGACACCCTTTATCCTTGTTGGTCTCGCTCTGTTCATCATCCCGTTGGTTGGTCTCTGGCGTATCCGGCGACTCAGTCCCGGGCAGCTCACCGCTCCCGAATGGCCTCTGCAGCGTGGTACAACCGCCCGGTTGACGCATCGGCGATCCGGTCACCGCGGCACGGGTCCGGCCGTCGACGCGGTGGGCGCCTACGCCAAAGTCCTCGAGGTGGCCCGTTACCAACAGGGCACCGATACGCACACCGTCACCGAAGAAATCGCCAGGTTTCCGATCGAGGTTCACGTCCTTACGACCCCCGGAGCGCTGGTGGCAGAACTGAGGTTTGATATCCCCCCGGATGTTCCGCAATCATTCCATGCCCGCAACAATCAGATTGAATGGTGGGTTTTCGTAGAGCCCTCGACTGCCAGTTCGGCGATTGACGGTTCGTCGTTCAAGGTGCAGGTCAGTCGATGATTGACATACATCTCACCCAGAATCAGGTTCGGCTTGGCCACGCCGTCTCGGGTTCGGCCACCTCGGACACCGACAAGGCCCCCGACCGGGTTTCGGCCCGGGTGGGCTGGATGACCGAGGGGAGGGGCGATCGCGATGACGAATACTTTGGTGAAGCGTCACTTGACGTTGGCGAGTCGGAGTTCGGTACACCCGATCGACTGGATTTCACCCTGCAGATTCCCTCAGACGCTCCTCCGTCGTACGATGGCAAGATCCTTCGGATCGTCTGGGTCGTGGAGGTCCGGTTGTACCTGGCCTGGGCCAAGGACATCGACGCCACCGCCCGATTTCGCGTCGATTCCTGACCGGCATGCCTTCGGCCTATGAACGATCAGGACTGTCGAGGAATCCGTTTGTAGCCGATGGGCCAGATCTGGTCGTCTCGATGGAGCGCGGCATTGAACTCCCGGCGGCCGATTTCGTTCAGGTGGCAGGGGAACGAGGGGCCGGCAAGACCACGCTCCTGAAGCAGTGGCAGCAATTGCACGGCGGAACCTATCACTACGTCGAGCAGGGGCGGGCCCGGTGGCGTCCGGTACCGATCCAATCTCCGATCGTATTTTGGGACGAGGCCGACCGTTTGCCGAGAGTAGTGGTCCGGCGCGCTTTGCTAGCCGCCCAGCTTCGTTCGATCAGGGTGGTTGTCGGAACCCACCGCAACCTGGCGGGCTCGGCCCTGGCCGCGCATATGACGACGGCAGTTGTCCGACTTGATCGGCTCGACCATGATCAGCTCGCGACCTGGGTCCAACGGAAGATCGAAGCGGTCGTCGCCGATCCTGTGCAGGCTGAAGCGGTGCTAGGGAAGCCACCCATTGATGAGGTTCTGGCTGAGTCTGGTGCGTCCTGGCGGGTGGCAGGTGACCTTTTGCACAGCTGGGTGGCGAGTCGCGTTAACGACAGCGATCTACCGCCTGGCTAGGCCCTCTTTCGGAAAACCTTTCCATCGCTCACGGTGATACCTTCCGAGCGGAGGAGCTGAGCGTGTTCGCGCTCATGGCCCGGCACCAGTCGGCCGGCCGCGTTGACCACCCGCCACCAAGGCAGACCTTCGGAGTCCTTCAGGATATTGCCGACTGCTCGAGCTGCACCGGGATAGCCGGCTTCGGTGGCGACTTCGCCGTAGGTAACCACATCGCCCGGTTGGAGCGCAGTGAGAACTGCCCGGACAGCTGTCGCGAAGCCCTCGGTCTCGTTTGGCATCGACTCACACCGTGCCGAACAGACGATCCCCCATGTCGCCGAGACCAGGACGGATGTAGTATCGGTAGTCGAGATCGCGATCGACAGAGGCAACGACGATGTCTACATCAGGGTGCTCCTCCTGAAGTCGGTCCACGCCCGCCGGAGATGCAATGACGCAGATGGCGGTGATGTCTTCGCCGCCCCGATCCTTGATCCGGGCGATCGCGTACGCCAGCGATCCGCCCGTTGCCAGCATCGGCTCGAGGACCAATACTTTTTTTCCTGCCATGTCCGGGAGCTTGATGTAATACTCCTCCGGCTTGATGGTGACTTCGTCGCGGGCCACGCCCACGTATCCGACGGAAACATTGGGGAGCAAGGCGAGAACGGCGTCAATCATGCCGAGGCCTGAGCGCAAAACCGGGACAGCCACAATGCCTTGCGAGATCCGTTTGCCAGTAGTCCCCTCTAGCGGCGTTTCTACCTCAATGTCGTCCTCGAGCAAGCCCCTGGCTGCCTCATGGACGAGCGATAGCGCGACGCGTCGCGCCGCAGATCGGAAGGTCTCCGAGTTCGAGTGACGCGAGCGCAGGATCGCTAGGTAGTGGTTCGTGATGGGATTGTCGACGACGGTAAGGCTCATGGTGCCCGATAGTAACGGTGTGCTCCAGCGGAGGGCGCCGCCGGTGGGAGTTTCATCCGGTATTGCGCAACCCGGCTGCGATACCGTTCACCGTGAGGAGTAGGGCACGCCGCAGGAGAGGATTTTCTCCCTCATCTGATCGGGACCGGGCCAGCAGGGTGACCTGAAGATAGTTGATCGGGTCGAGATACCGATCTCGAACTGACAACGTGCGGGCGAGGGTAGGTGTATCAGCGAGGAGGTCATGGTGGGTGACGTCGGCTAGTTCAGCCAGGGTCAGTTCGTATTCGGCTCGAATGACAGCAAACAACCCCTTGGCCTCGTCATTGACGAGGAGATCCACATATCGTTCAGCAATCGTCAGGTCTGTCTTGGCGAGTGTCATCTCGACATTCGACAGGAACGTTGAAAAGAATGACCAATCGGTGTACATCGACGCCAGTGCGTCGTGGTGTCCGGCTTGCCTTGCGGCCCGTAACCCGCTTCCCACGCCAAACCATCCCGGAATGATCTGGCGGGTTTGGGTCCATCCAAATACCCAGGGAATAGCCCGGAGGCCGTCCAGCCCACTTGCCTCGCGGCGCCGGGCCGGTCGTGATCCGATGTTGAGGTCACCGAGCTCATCGACGGGAGTCGAATAGAGGAAGTAGTCGACGAGTGACTCTGCATCCACAAGGTCACGGTAGGTACTGAAGGCCGCATCGGACACGACGGACATGACCTCATCCCAGCTGTCGAGCACGTCCTGGGATCGGCGGGGAGCTTTGTGCAGCGTCGAAGCCTCCAGCACCGCGGCCAGCGTCAGTTCGAGGTTCTTGCGCGCCAGTTGGGGGAGACCGTACTTGTCGGAGATGACCTCGCCCTGTTCGGTGAGCTTTACCGGCCCATCGATCGTGCCAAAGGGTTGCGCCAGGATGGCGGCGTGGGTTGGGCCGCCACCACGTCCAACCGTTCCGCCGCGACCATGAAACAGCCTGAGCCGCACCCCATGACGGGTTGCCACATTCCGGAGGTCACGCTGGGCTTTGTAGATCTCCCATTGGGAGGTGGTAATGCCACCGTGCTTATTCGAATCCGAATACCCGAGCATGACCTCCTGGACGTCGTGATGTCGGGCAACGATCGAACGATATGACGGGTCGGACAACATGTCGTCGAGTATCTGCCCGGCAATCCGCAGCTCGTCGATGGTTTCGAGTAGCGGCACGAATCCGACCCTCGCCACGCCGCTGTGGATATCCACGAGTCCCGCCTCACGTGCCAGGACCACGGCCGCAAAGACATCACCGGCGTCACGGGTCATTGAAACGATGTACGAATCGATCACGTCGGCACCGAATCGGTCCTGGGCGTCGCGGATCGTCCGGAACGTCTCCATGGTCGTTTCGGTTTGTTCCGTCAGGAGGGTCGTCGGCGATGACAGCGGGCGTCTCGCCAGTAACTCGTCCGCCAGGAACTGTGACCGATCCCCGACAGCGACACTGTTGTAGTCAACGTCCAGGCGTTCGTAAAGGACTGCCAGGAGCTCGTGATGGCGCAAAGAGTGTTCGCGAATGTCCATCGTTGCCAGGCGGAACCCGAACGCGGCGGCGGTGCGAATCAGCCTGAGCAAAGATCCATCAGCGATCAAGGTCCCATGATGATCGAGCAGCGACCGACGCATGACTGAGAGATCATCCAGCAACTCGACGACCGACCCGTAGGCGGTTCCTGGACGGTGGTGGGTTCCTTCAGAAAAGCCGTCGCGAGTGTTTCGCAGCTTTTCGTGGATGTAGGCACATTTGAGCCGGTAGGGCTCGGAGGCGTTCATAGCGCCGAAGCGTTCGTAAACGTTCGGCAGGCGCGTGCGATCGTGGGTCAGCGAAGCGGTCAGTTCTTCGGAGATACCGTGGACGGCGAGCGACGATGAGAGTTCGGCGGACAAGGTCTCGATCGCTTTGATGAGGTTGCGCAGTCCGTGCTCGTGTTGGATCTCCAGCACGGACATCGTTACCGCCGGGGTCACGTACGGGTTTCCGTCCCGGTCGCCTCCAACCCAGGTTCCGAACCGAATCGGTGTCGCGTATGGATCGAGCTCCGTGCCGAGCCGCCGGGTTTGTACGTCGTACTCCTCGAGCAGCCCTGGCATGACGTCGGTGAAAAGCTGGTCAAAATAGAAGATGATCGATCGGGCTTCGTCGATCGGCTCTGGCCGGTCGAGCCGCAGTTCGTCAGTCTGCCAGATGAGTT
>JAGXFS010000064.1 GCA_024637275.1 Acidimicrobiia bacterium | reverse complement strand
TGCCTACCTCACCTTTACCGACGTGCGTCGGCGGCTGGCGGCTATCCGTTTCGAGTCCGACGAAGCCGAGGGCTGGAATGGTCAAATCGACACACTGTGGGCGGCTGGCCGGTACGACGAAGCCCTTCGCCGATTGGAGGAAATCGAGATCAGCGCCAAAACTCCCAACTACCGCGAGTGGGCGATTGAGACACGGATGGAGCGGTTGGCGAAGGTGGGAAGGCACACCGAGGCGCTGGCCCTCGCCGATCAGCATCCTGAGGTTGGCGATGTCTGGACCCGCGTCCGCCTCTATTCCGCCGCCAACGATCTGTCTGGAGTGCTGAGCACCCTGACAGCCGTTTCCCACCAATCCGTAGCTGACATGCTCACCGAAACTCCCTGGCTTCGATCCGTGCTGTTCGGGGTGGCCGGCGAAATGCGAGGGGATCCCACCCCGGCGTGGGAGGTCATCAAACCGTTTGCCGGTGACCTGGACTACGTCGGGTACATGGCGACGTGGTGGGCGGCACGGGTGAATCGCAATTCCTGGGTCACAGAAGCGCTCGACGGCGTCGCGGTCCCGCCGATCGGCGACGACACCCCCGACGAGTTGCAGGCCTATCGGGATCGCCAGCCTCGACATTTGCAGGGACTCCTCGGTCTGGTTGGTTCGGCCGACGGACTCACCCGACGGGCCGTGCTGGCAACGTTGTATCGAGACGGGCAGGCCGAAACAATTCTGGCGGGCGCCTGGCAGGCGACCCCGGCCCTGGCCGCCTCGTTGAGCGAACTCCAGGTCGTGTCACTACGCGATGGCCAACTCGCGACTTCTATCGAAGCTGGTCAGCGGCGCCTCGGGTTCGGCTCCAGCGACGAGCTGGTCACCGGCATGGCCAGGATCAACCTGGCGTACGCCCACCTCGGCCTTGGCAATGCGGAGGCGGCCCTCGACGAACTCGAACGGATTCCGGAATCATTGGTGGCGGTTCTCGCTGACGACGATCAGTTGTCCGCTCTACGTGATCATCCTCGGTTCAGAACGTTGGTGTCGGCGACGGCGATGTAGTCCGACTCGTCGGTTGTGTTTTTCTCTCTTGAGCCGCCAAAATGGTTGGGCTCGAGGAGGGAACCATGGCCGGTCAAGGCACCAAAGCGATCGTTGCAGCGTTCTTCGCCAATCTTTTTATCGCTATCGCCAAGTTCGTTGCCTTCGCCTTCACCGGTGCAGCATCGATGCTCGCCGAGGCTATCCACTCACTCGCCGACACCGGCAACCAGGCGCTCCTGCTGTTCGGGGGACGCAGTGCCCGGCGGGAAGAGACTCAGATGCATCAGTTCGGGTTCGCCCGGGAGCGTTACTTCTGGTCGTTTGTGGTTGCCCTGGTGCTGTTCAGTCTTGGTGGCCTGTTTGCCATCTATGAAGGCATCCAGAAGATCCGCGACCCGCACGAGATCGATTCACTGGCATGGGCGTTCGGAGTGCTCATCTTCGCCATCATCCTCGAGACGTTTTCATTCAGAACTGCCATCAACGAAGCCAAGCCGCTCAAGGGCAAGAGCACCTGGTGGGCGTTCATTAAGAGGTCACGCAACCCGGAGTTACCGGTCGTGTTGCTCGAAGACCTCGGAGCGTTGGCTGGTCTGGTTATCGCCCTGGTAGGCGTGACGCTGGCCTTCGCCACTGGTGAAGCCCGATGGGACGCCGCCGGGTCGTTGGCGATTGGCGTGTTGTTGGTGGTCATAGCGACCGTCCTAGCGATCGAAATGCGCAGTTTGCTTATCGGAGAGTCAGCATCTGCATCCGAGCAGAAGATGATCGCCGAGGCGGTCGGGGCGACGCCCAACGTTGTCAAGCTCATCCATATGCGCACCCAGCATCTCGGCCCCGACGATCTGCTGGTAGCCGCCAAAGTCGAGTTTTCGTCGGGCTTGAGTATGTCTCAGCTCGCTGACGCGATTGATACCACCGAGGTGGCCATCCGGGCGGCGGTCCCGGCCGTCAATCTCATTTACCTCGAACCCGACCTTTACGAAGCCGGCGCTGTCATAACCGACTGAGGGTCGCCCTCGGTCCGTTGCTGCATCGGCTACTGTCCTCGCTCTCCATGCGCATCATGACCGCCAATCTTTTCAATGTGAGCGTTTCCGTCGACTCGTTCGCCGAAGCGCTCGACGAGCATCGTCCCGATATCGTGGCGATCCAGGAGTTGGCCCAACCGGCAGCCGCCGTGCTGGCCGGCCACTATGACTACGGCATGGCTTTCCCCGACGGCGTGCAAGGCTGCGCCCTGGTTGCCAACCACCCGATCACCGTCACCCGGACCGACCTGCCATTCCGGCCGCTGCTCAGAGCCCCGGTCGAAGTGGGTGATCGAACGGTAACGATCGGAGCCGTCCACCTTGCCAATCCGGTTGGCCTCCATGACATGGCGTTCCGCCGTCATCAGGTGCGGGCTCTGCTCGGCGAAATCCAAGGAACTGAGCCGATGGTGCTCGTTGGTGATTTCAACTCGTCACCGGCCTGGCCGGCCTACCGGATGATCACTAGGCACCTTCGCGACGGCGTGAAAGACTGGGCGAAGCGAGCCGGTACGCGGCCGACGAGAACCTGGAACTGGGGCGATGGCAGCCCGAAGCTGTTGCGCATCGATCACATCATGGTCCGGGGCGTCGAAGTCACCGACGTGAAGGTCATAGACATTGCCGGTTCCGACCACCGGGCGATCGTCGCGGATATCGCCTAGACCTGTTGATCTTCAGTCTGTGAGGCCGGCGAGGATGTCGTCGAAATCCTTCTCCAGGGCTTTGCGGGTGGCGCCTTCGAAGAGCTTGCCGAGCGTCATCGCCATGATCTTTGCGACCAAGCTGGTTGGTTCACCCGAGAAGGTCATGGAAAGCTCGGTTTCGTCGCCCTTTGGCTCAACCGCCCAGACTGACGTGTAATCGGCCCCGCGGCCGCCGGCTTTGACGGTGTACGAACGACCTTCGTCGATCTTGGTCACTTCCATCTCTTCGGTGGCTTCTTTGCCAAACATGGTTCTGGTTTCGCGCCACCGGGTGCCAACTCCGAACCCGGTACCGTCATCGAGGCGGGTCACGTCGGTGATGCCGGAGATTCGATCGGCCCAGCCGGGCAGGTCGGTGATGGCATTCCAAAGTTGTTGGGGTGTGGCTTTGGTGGTGCGAGCAACTCTCAACGTCTTCATGCGGATCCTCCACGAGCGGTTCACCCCCAAGCGTACCGAACGGCGAGCAGCTGGTGGTCCCAGGATCTGGATCGAAGCAAGGTACCCTCAAGTTCGGAACGGAGTGGTTCTTGTTCGACAGGTTTACAGAACAAGCCAGAGCAGTGCTGGTGAGCGCAGAAACTGAGGCGCAACGTGCAGGCGCCGACGAGGTTGACTCGGTACACCTGGCGCTTGGCTGTCTCGGCCAACAGGAGAGCGACGTCGACCGGTTGTTATCGCACCATGCTGTCTTACCGGGCATGGTCGCTGGAATGCTGAGGGTCGAGCCGGTCGTTGATCCCGGACGAGCCAAGTTGCCTATGTCCGACGTCGCCAAGCAAGAGCTCGTTGCGGCGATGCGCCTGGCCATGGCTGCCGGTCGTACGATGGTCACGTCAGCTCATCTACTCGAAGCGATTCTCCTGGTTGACCCCGATGGCGAGCTCGGATCAGCATTGGCACTGGCCGGCGTAGATCCCGATCAATGGCGAACGGATCTGGGCGCCGGGGTGAGCAGCGAGTCTCTACCGACCGGTCAACGGAGTACCCCACTGGACTAAGGGCCGCGGTTTAGGCTTGTTCGTGATGAACTGGAAAGTGTCTGAGCTAGCCCGCGCAGTTGTCTTTGTGCTGATCCTGGCGTCGATGATCGTGATGCCGCTCGTGCAGCTTTCGGCGGGAGCGGACCGCTTTGGTTGGCGGATGTTTAGTCAGGTTAAGCCATTGCCTCAGTTCACTGTTGTTGACAGCTCTGGCGGGGAGTTGCTCATTGACCCCACTGGTTATACGGCGAACCTGCGCGGAGATATCGACTACGGGAAGGCCCTCCCGCCGCATTTGTGTTCGGTCATCCCGGATGCGGTCGCGGTTGAAGCGGTCGTTCAGAGCACGGAATCCGTGTACGACTGTTGAAGCAGCTTCGGCATCTCGTTTCAGCTGGTACCTCGGTGAGGCCGCCGGCCCTGGTGCGGGTCTTATTGGGCGTAATCGCAGTGGTGCGCGGTCTGGAGGCGTATCGAATCCTGAGCCCCTTGGCGACTGCGTCTGTCGTCAAGATCCCGTACATGACGTGGATGCCGACACCAACGAGGATCGTGATCCTGTCCATCGTCGTGGTCTGGCTGGCGGCTGGCATCTCGTTCGCGGTTGGTTATCGAACCCAGATCAGCGGAACGCTACTAACCCTGTCGATGGCAGCGGGACTGCTGATAGACCAGCAGGCATACAGCAACCATCTGTATCTGCTGACGATCCTGATTGGCCTACTTACCCTGTCACGGCCTGGCGGTGCCTGGTCTTTCGATCTCCGACGAGCCAAGGCGCCGGGCACTTCGCTGCTGTGGCCGTTGGTTTTGATGAAGGTGCAGATCTCAGTTGTCTACCTATTCGCAGCATTCACCAAAGTTCACACGGAGTACCTGACCGGCAGGGTCCTCGCCGGGCAGCTGGGAGGTTTGGTGTCATTCCCGGAGCAATGGCGCGTGCCCCGAGTGCTGATGGTCCTGGCGATTTCCTCAGTGGTCATAGAAGCATTCCTGGCGATTTATCTCTGGCACCCTGAGAAGCGCTTTCTGGCAGTCGGCGCCGGGGTGCTGCTCCACGGTGCCATTCCGTTCGTGATGCAGCCGGTCGTTCAACTGGCTGTGTTCTCGTCGATGATGCTGTCGAGTTATCTGTTGTTCATTCCGCGAGGGGCAGCGGGGCGTCAAGTGGTGGCGCCAGCTGGAATCGCCCGGTGGGTTCGACGCCTTGATGTCCTTGGGGTTATGAGCGTCACGACCGGCCAATCGATCTCGAC